>JAKATS010000142.1 GCA_021818645.1 Acidobacteriota bacterium
AATCCAGTCGGCTGGGTTACGGGATCGGGTCATTCTGCTGGGCGAAGTGAAGGAGATCCAGCCGTATTTTCATGCCTGTGATGTATTCGTTCTGCCTTCCATAGAACGCAGTGAGGCCTTTGGTCTGGTTCAGGTTGAGGCCATGGCCGCCGGCAAGCCGGTGATCAACACCGCCCTGCCGACCGGCGTTCCGGAAGTGTCGCTCGATGGAGTGACTGGATTTACTGTGCCGCCGCGCGATGCCGCGGCTCTCGCCACCGCGATGAATCGTCTGCTGGGCGATCCCGCTTTGCGGCAACCCTTGGGGCAGGCCGCCCGCCGGCGCGCCGCTTCTGAATTCACCGCTGCCCGCATGGCAGCCCGTACTCTCGATATATATCACCGGGTGCTTGCTTCTGCTCCTCTCACACAGGTGACTCAAGGAACTTTCCTTTGACTCCCGCCCTCACGCCAGATCAGGCCACACCCGATTCAGCCTTGCACTGCCCATTACTGGCCTGGGCGACGCAAGGCTATCGTGGACAGGATGAATTGCGGCTGCGCACCCTGTTGCAATCTTTTGCACAGGTTCATTGGTTCCCTTTTGACCGTAATCACAGAATTCGTACCCTGTGGGCATTGTGGCGCGAACTACGCCGCCGTCCGCATCTGGCGGTTATGGAAGGCAGTGGAATGGCCGGAGCCATACCCATGATGCTGGCTTCGCTCTGTCTGGGAGTTCCTTACGTGGTGAGCAGCGGTGACGCAATTGCTCCCTACCTGACAGCCCGCTTGCCTTGGCTGCGGCCGCTTTTTGCCATTTATGAGCGTTGTCTCTACCGCAATTGCGCTGGTTTTATCGGCTGGACCCCCTACCTCACCGGCCGGGCATTGACTTATGGCGCGCCTCGGGCCATGACCGCGCCCGGATTTGCTTCATTTTCGCTTCCTCTCAGCCAGCGGCCAATCGTGCGCCGGAAAATACGGGCGCAGCTCGGTATTCCCGATTCCGCTCTGGTGCTTGGCATGGCCGGTGCGCTCATCTGGAACCCACGCTGTCGTTACTGCTATGGCGGGGAACTGGTCCAGGCTGCGCTGGCCTCCCGCCGCAGGGATATTTATCTGCTCATCGTAGGCGACGGTACCGGTTTGCCTCACCTGCGCGCGGCTGCGGCGCCTTTAGGCGCCCGTGCCATTTTCCCCGGCCGGGTCACAATGGAGCAAGTCCCGGAATATCTGGCCGCGATGGATATCGGCAGTCTTCCACAGAGTCTCAATCCAGTCGGCACATTTCGTTTTACCACCAAAATCAGTGAATATTGGGCAGCCGGACTGCCGATTGTGACCGGTCATCTCCCCCTGGCTTACGATCTGACTCTGGCCTGGTCCTGGCGCATCTCCGGCGCCACCCCCTGGCATCCGGACTACATTGAGAATCTGGCCCGCTGGACAGAACAGCTGACGGAGAGAGAATTGAGGTTGAAAATTTCCGCCCTGCCCACCGCGTTGCCGGAATTTGATTCCGCGCGGCAGGCCCGCGCCGTCACAGCATTTCTCACTGATTTGTTAAATTCACAAAACCGCAAGCAATAAGTTTTCAGTTTCTTCTGCTTGGCTTCGCTATGATTGAATGTGACTCATGAAGTGGGTGGGACAGAGGAGTGAATGGCATTAGTTTCCACCAATGTTAACGCGAAACTGCTCGTTGTGGATGACGACGAGCTCGTGCGTGGCTGGCTGATTGAGGCGCTTGAAGCGGAAGGCTTTGCCCTCGAAGGTGTCAATTCCGCCGAAGAGGCCCTGTCCCGCCTGCAATCCGGCGGCTGGTCACTGGTATTGACCGATCTGCATCTCCCCGGTCTCAGCGGCATGGATCTGCTGGCCCGCATCCGCCGTGACTGGCCACACGTTGCGGTGGTCATGATGACGGGCGCGGGTGATCTGCGGAATGGCATTGCCGCCATGCA
Organism: Acidobacteriota bacterium; assembly: GCA_021818645.1. Lineage (GTDB taxonomy): Bacteria > Acidobacteriota > Terriglobia > Terriglobales > SCQP01 > JAKAZV01. The sequence goes on from JAKATS010000142.1 coordinate 1,947, forward strand.
GGCGGGGGCCGAAGATTACCTGGCCAAGCCCATTCAGATTGATCTGCTCAAAGCCAGCTTGATGCGCGCCCTGGATCATCGCCGGCTGGCGGCTGAACTCGATCTTTATCATCGCCGGCTCGAAGTCATGGTGGCCGAACGCACGCGTGAAACCCGCGAGGTCTTTGCCCGCATGGAGCAGGTCTACGAAGAAACCCTCGCCGTGCTCAGCGCCGCCCTTGATCTGCGCGATACCGAAACCGCCGGGCATTCCCGCCGGGTGGCCGCCTATGCGCTGCGGCTGGCCAACTGTCTGAGCTGTTCGGAAGAAATATGCGATAACCTGCTGCGCGCCGCTTATCTTCACGATATTGGCAAAATGGGCATCGCCGACGCCATTCTGCTGAAACCCTCGGCCTTAACTTCTGCCGAGCGCGATATCATGCAGTCGCATGTCCAGATTGGCTATGAAATGGTGCGGCATTTCAGTTTTCTGGCGCCGGTGGCAGAAATTGTCCATAGCCATCATGAGCGCTGGGACGGGCTCGGCTACCCCCGCGGCCTTGCCGGCGCCTCCATTCCGCTCGAAGCCCGTATTTTTTCCGTCGCCGATATGCTCGATGCCGTTACCAGCGACCGTCCCTATCGCGCCGCCCAGCCATTTTCCGCGGCCTTCGAAGAAGCCCGCCGCCATTCCGGCAAACAGTTTGATCCTGCGGTCATCGCCGCCCTGCTGCGCGTGCCGGAGGATGAATGGGAAAAGCTGCGCCGTGAAGTCGAAACCAGCGCCGGAGCTCCCCGGCTCAACCAGCGGGACCTGCGCCTGACCGCCCGCGCCTGATGGCGCGGTTGAGGAAATTTTCTCTATGCCTTCTTCCTCCCTCCCTGGTCGTCCAATTCATTTCTCTCACGCCGAAATGACGGAAGTGGTATTGCCCAATGACGCCAATCCGCTGGGCAATATCCTGGGTGGCAAAGTCATGCATCTAGTGGATGTCTGCGGCGCCATTGCCGCCCATCGCCATTCTCAAAGCTATGTCGTCACCGCTGCCGTCGATCATATGGATTTTCTCAACCCGGTGCGGGTGGGTGAATTGATAGTGCTCAAGGCCAGCGTCAACCGTGTCTTTCATACCTCCATGGAAGTTGGAGTCAAGGTTTTTTCCGAAAACGTTCTTACCGGCGAGCGTCTGCATACCAGTTCCGCCTATTTGACCTTTGTCGCGCTGGATGAATACGGCGGCCGCAAGGAAATACCGCCCGTACTGCCCGAAACCGAGGCCGAGCATCGCCGCTATCAGCAGGCCGGCGAGCGCCGCGCGGCCCGCCTGGCGTATCGCCGCTCACGCTCATAGCTCATCCCCGCCGTTTTTCCCAGGCCCGCGCCTCGTACGCGGGCCTTTTTATTTGCGCCCGGCTGTAAAATCCCTTTCAGCTTCGCTACAATACCGCCGTTGCCCGCATCATCCAATCCTGATCCGCCCCGTTCCGGTCATGCCCTGGCCGCCGGTTTCCTGGGCTGGACGCTCGACAGCTTCGACTTTTTCACTGTCGTCTTTCTCATCGCGCCGCTTTCGTTGCAGTGGCATGTCTCCAAAGCCCTCATCGTCTTCAGCATCACGCTGACCCTGGCCATGCGGCCGTTCGGCGCGCTGCTCTTTGGCTGGCTGTCGGAGCGCTTTGGCCGCCGCCGTCCGCTGATTGCCAACGTTTTGTTTTTTTCCGCCATGGAGCTGGCCTGTGGCTTTGCTCCCAATTTTCACGTTTTTCTCTGGTTACGCGCTCTCTTTGGCTTGGGCATGGGCGGCGAATGGGGCATTGGCGCGGCATTGACCCTGGAAACCGCCTCCCGCGGGCGCCGGGGATTGCTCTCCGGCCTTTTGCAATCCGGTTATTCCATGGGCTATTTGCTGGCCGCGTTCGCCGCCCGGTTCGCGCTGCCGGTCTATGGCTGGCGCGTCATGTTCTGGCTGGGCGGAGTGCCTGCGCTGCTGGCGCTTTATGTGCGCTGGTCGGTGCCGGAATCCCGCGCCTGGCAATTCCATCGCCTCGCCAGCTCACGGGCTTTGTTTGCCGAACTAGCGCGTCATCGCCGGCTGCTGTTCTATCTGCTGCTGCTCATGACATTGATGATGTTCCTCTCCCATGGCACCCAGGACCTTTATCCCGACTTTCTCACCACTGCACGCCATCTTCCGCCCGCATTAGCTTCGAGTCTGGCAATTTTCTACAATCTCGCCGCCATTGCCGGCGCGATATTTTTCGGCTGGCTTTCCAATTCCACCGGCCGGCGTTATGCCATGCTGGCCGGGCTGGGCGTGGCGCTCGCCGCCATTCCGGCCTGGGCCTTCGCCCACACTTTTTTATTTCTGGCTGCGGGCGCGCTCCTCATGCAGGCGGGTGTGCAGGGCGCCTGGGGCATTATTCCCGCGCATCTGACAGAACTGTCCCCGCCGGCGGCCCGCAGCCTGGTTCCTGGCCTGATGTATCAATTGGGCATTCTCATCGCCGCGCCCACCAGCACGCTGGAATACTGGCTGCGCGATCATTTTGGCTATAGCCGCGCCCTGGCCGGCTTCGAACTGGTGAATATCTGTCTTTTAGGGCTGGTCATCATCGCCGGTTCCGAACGCACCGGCTATGAATTCCTGGCTCCCGCGGTTTCAACGGAGAGGCAGATCAATCATCATGAGCCAGTTTTAATGCCGGAACAGCCCCCAGGGGTGCAATACGAAAGCCAGAAATAAAATGTTATTCGCCAGCCGGAACATCAAAGCGGCAGGCCAGCAATGGCCGAATTTGCGATATACGATGCAGGTAGCAAACTGTAGCGGCAATGCCGCCCAGAACTGTCCTTGTAACAATGCGGCCGCCATTGCGCCCAACAGCATCGCCGGCCAGGGCGGTAGATAAGCCAGCAGCGAGGGAAGAATCACTCCACGCTGCAGCAGTTCCGCCGCCGCCATGGCCCCCAGGGTCAACCAGATGAAGCCCGCTCCGCCCGCCAGCGCCGCCGGCGAGGGCGTCAATACTCCCGCTCCGAAGCGCAGCCGTTCCGCCCATAAGAAAATTGCGGTAAAACCCGACCCTGCCAGAAATGCCAAACCCAGCCGAACCGGCGGCCAACTCCAATCACTCAGCCGCCGGTAAATTTCCCGCCGCCACAGCGCCCACCCGGCCACACCGGCTTCCATCGCGGCCAATGGCAAGGCAATGGCCAGCGCCGCGCTCCAGGCATGAAAGCCATGATGTAGATTGGCGCGGACCACAAATACAGGCACATACGCCAGAAACATGATCCCCGCCAGTGCGGCAAGTCCCATCAGTCCATAGGGCGCAGGAAGCCAGGGCGGAGAAGCCGCGGCTGGTCTGGCCTGGCGTTGCGGCGAATTTTTTTTGCCCCGGGTATCCCGGCACTGGGTTTCAGGCAGTGCTTCCAGATTGCGCACCGCTTCCGGCATTAAAAAGCGATACTGGCTGATGCCCCAAATACCGCTATCCAGCGCCACCTCCGGTAAGACGGGGCGAACCGCCAAAACCTTTGGCCCCACGATGCGAGGATCACGGACGCGCAAGCTCGCGCTGGAATCCAGCTGCAGGCGGTAACAATTTTCAGCCGGCTGCTCCAGCCCGGCGCGTATTTCGGCAGTTGTCATGAAGAGGAATGAGCCGGCGGTGCATTTAAGCCGGAGGTGGGGGACCGCCCGTCGGCCCGCCCAATATGCCGCCGGTGGGCGGCGCGGGAGACACGCCCACGCCTCCGGGGCTGCCGGGCATCACGTGCAGGGTTTTATCTTTGCTGGGATCATAAATAAAAGCCCATTTGCAAGGCCGCGCATGCCCGCCCATTTCCAGGATCCCCGGTTCATGATCCCGGCTGGCTACGCCGATGATCGGCCCTCCGCCGATCACATTTCCGGTTTGATTCCGGCTGCGGCATGCTCCGAAGCCGGTGGGCTTTTGCGGGCCATGGTTCAGATTCAGATTCGTACTGGCGAAGGTCTCAATGACCAACCCGCTATTGTTTGCGCCCTGGTACATGCTGTTCCCGGGCAGGTTAGCGCCAAATTCTCCATTTTTACTGTTTTGGCTTCCGCCCGCCGGGGTCATGTCGCCAGCCAGCATCATGCCGCCGGGTTGAAGGTTGCCTCCAGGAGTTCCGGCCAGGCCCGGATTAGCCGGCGCGCCAGGGCCGCCCATCATGCCCGTCGGCACCTGGCCATAATGAATAAAGAACCATTTTCCGTTCCGGGTCATCGGATCGCGCCACGCCTGGCGCAGATAATGCACGCCATTGGTTTCTTTCAGCCGGTCCAGATTGGGCGGGTAGGCGCCGAATTTATGGTAATAGCGCTGAATCCCGATCACATATTGCTTGGCCCGAAACACCATGTCCTTTTCCCGCTGGCGCTCGATCTGGGTGGTCATGCGGGGCGCCGCTGTGGCCAGCACTAAAATCAGCATGCCCAACATCAGCAGCACCACCATCAGCATATAACCCTGGGCGGGGCGGCGGGCCGGGGAAACTTTGGTGCGGCGAAGCATGATGGTGAAGCTCATTCCAGCGTCAGCGGCACCGATTGCGTGTGCCGGTCGGTCATATCCTGAATCGTGACCATGGTCGGCTGAATACGCATGATTTTATAGCGCCGCGCCACAGTTTCTCCCGCGTGCACCACAAAAATCTGATCTCCCATACGCAGGAATATCTGGCGCAAGGCTCCGGAATGCGCGACATAGCCGTAGAATTTCAACGGAATCGCTGGGGGTAGAAGCGGGCCGGCTAGTGCGGTATGCGGGCGGGCCTGGGCCTGCCGCTGTTGTTTCTCCGCCCGAGCCTGGAGGCGCAACTGCCTCGCCGAAGCACCGGCAACGAATAAATTCCGCCGAGTTCCGCTATAGCGTATGGCATCCAGCCGCGCCAGCAAAGGTAAATCCAGCGAGGCATGCAGGCGGGTCAAATTCGGGAGCGTGGCGGCTTCCGATTGGCTGTGTTTGGGCAGCAAATGAGGAAGCCGGCCGCCCATGAATGCGCGCATCAGCATCCAGACCGCGAAGATGACCAGGATGCCCAATACAATCAGCTTGGGACGGTCCTGGGGACGGATTTGAGTCTGGATGGCCATGTCAGGGTCAGGGCAGGGAACCTTCGTCTGGGTTGTTCCCCGTGGTTTGATTCTGCAGAGCGGTCATGCCGGCAATGGGCAGGCGCTGAAATGTATCCAGGGCGATTTGCAGCCGGATCGTCTGATTCCCGCTGCTCGATTGCCGGCCGGCCAGCGCGATTTGCCGGATCAGGAAAAATTGCGGCGCCCGTTCCACCGCGTTTAAAAAGTGCACCAGGTTGGGATAAGCGCCGTTCAACCCGCCCACAATCCCGATCTCCCGAACTCCGGCAGCCGCCCGGCTGCGAGGATGAAAGCGCACATTCGAGAGTTCCACCTGATTGTCTTTCGCCATCCGGTTCAGGGCGGCCAGCGTAGTCGAATACAGCCGCTCCCGGTCCGGCATGGCGCCGCGCACAAATTGGCCGGCTTCCTGCCGGTCGCGGCGGATGGTCACCTGCAGATTTTGCATTTCCAACACCTGCCGCCGCAAGCTGCTTATACGGCTCTGGATCTGTGCCCGCTCCCTCAGCGCATGGGTACGCGAGGGCGACCAGGGCGAGTATAAAAAGCCCAACAGCAACAAATCCGCCGCCGCCAAACCGGCAGCCCAGATTTGCAGTCTGCCCCGCAGCGATTGCCAGGCCGGCAGTTGAAACCGCAGAGGTTTCATTTTCCGCCCTTTCTCGCTCTCGCCGGATTCATCCGGGCAGGGGGCGTTTTTGAGAGCGGGGGAAGATGAGGGGTATAGCGGGCCAATATCTCCAGTTGGATCGGGCCGCTTCCAGAGCTGCTTCCGCCGTAGTTACCCGCTTCGCCATCCCCCCGGTGCCGCCGTTGCTGCACCACCACTGGATGAGAAAATTCGTTGTCCTGTTCCAGGCGCTGCACCAGCCGCACCAGCGGTCCTACACGGGGCGAGGCTACGGTCAGCACCACAGCGGTGAAATGGGACTGCCGCGCCGGCCGTAGCGCCTGTAACTGCACTGGACCAGGCATGATCTGTTCCAGGCGTTGAAATAACAAAGTCCAGGAAACGGCTTTTTCCTGGATCAGCCGGTTTAACTCATGCACCCGGTGCAATTCGCCCCGCACCTCCGGCCGGCTGAGCCAGACTTCGAGGCCATGCGCCTGCTGCCGCAGCGGCGCCAACTGCCGGCGCGCCTGAGTGACTTCATGCTGCACTTTGCGGGTTGTGATATATTCCACGCTCAGCCGCGCCAACAGCCCGCATAGCAGGATCAGAAATCCCGCTGTCACGGCGCCCCAGGTGAGCCAGGTGCGCCGGCGGTTCTCGGCTTTCCGCCGCGCCAGATTGAGCTCCAGATGCAGCATGAATCAGCATTCGCGCCTTGGATCAAAAGGCGTTCAAGAACGCTCCTCTCAGCGCCAGCCCTGCGGCCGCGTGGGCATCGAGCGGCGCCGGCAGCCAGCCGCGCAGCTGGCCGGCGTCCAGCACCTCGGCATCTGCGGCTTCGTTCCGCAGGCGATCCACCAGATTCTCTCCCAATCCCGCGGCAATGATGCGCGGGCGGATCATGGCGCTCCCTTCACACCCGGCAAGAAAATCCCGGTAATAAGCCAGAGCCTGATACAGGTCGTCAAACTCCGGTTGAGTCTCGGGATCAGCCGGCGTAGTGCGGTAAAACTGCAGCTGGTCATTCCATAAAAAGGCGGCGGTGCATTGGACCGCATCGCCTTGCAGCAGCAGTGTGCCCTGCTGCTCGCCGGGCAAGCCCATCAGGGCGGCCAGCGCCGCCGGCAGCACGCTGACGGCTCGCGCCCCAGCGGCTTCCGCGGCGTCTTCATATTCGTCCAGCACGCTCCGGTTGCCCGCCAGGGCCAGCAGATGATGTTCGTCACTGTGTTTTTGCCAGCTGAGCGCCGCC
>JAKATS010000222.1 GCA_021818645.1 Acidobacteriota bacterium
CGAGATCGGCGCCATCCTGCGGCGCGAAAGGTTGTATTCCTCGACCTTGGCCAGCTGGCGGCGGGAGCGCGAGGCGGCCTTAAAGCAAGCCTTTACTAAACCCCGCGGGCGCTAACCCACGACCAGCGCACTGGAACCGGTCACTCCATACTGACTAGGATCATGCGCGACAGGACCAGGCTCGCCGGCGCCGGGCCGCGGTCGTTGCGCGGACGCGCCCAGGGTGGCGTGTTGCCCGGCAAAATCACCCGATGCGATGCCACTATGGGCTGGGTAATTAATGGCTGAAACTGGACTTTAGCCGTAGAATTAACTGACTGCGCTCCCAGCCCCAGTCCCAGATAAATAATCAACAACCCCAGCGCACCCACACACTCCTTACGCACTCTCACTGATTCCCCCTTGTGACATCAGCCATGAACCATGCCGGGGATTATACGCCGAATCCGCCGAAATTATAGTGATTAGAATCCGTTCGCAAGAAAGTCATGGAATTTATTTCCATTGGTTTCCACATCTGACACGAGACGGTAACGGGTCCGCTTTTCTTGATTCACCGTTCCCATGTCCGGCCTCGCGAGAATAGGGAAAGGCAGTTCCTATCCACTCCATCCCGCAAAGCGGGAAGGCAGTCCCGGGCCTGCGATCTCGCATTGTTCCGCAACGACTCAGCCGGTGCGTCTGGAACTTGCCAATACTGTTAAAGCGACGATGCTGATTGAAAATCCCTCAAAAAAGTTATACCCGGGAAATTCAGAACATAACACTGCGGTTACTTCGGCGACCACGGTTCGTCGGCGGAGGGGCCGTAGAGCGCCGGCACCGGCACGCCGAGCAGCCGGAAATACACTCCCAGCTGGGCGGTGTGATGGATCAGGTGGTTGAAATACATCTTGCGGAAGCTGAGCAGGCGGGAGTCGCGGGAAATCAGCTGCTCGCCGAAGCGGAACTCCCAGGGCATTTGCAGATGGGCGTCGGTGGCGCCGGCCAGGGCGGCGCGGCAGGCGGCGGCGCTCGTTGCCAGCGCCGCCAGGCATTCCGCCCGCGAGGTGAACACCAGCGGCACGTGCGGATGGCGCGGCGCGGCCATGTCCATGCCCTCGTCCTGCAGGATATAGGCGCCAAACTGCGACAGGGTGGCGCAGTGCATGGCCAGCCGCCCCAGCGGCATGGATTTTTCATGCGGCTTGTAGTCGGAGTGATCTTCCGGTACGCGCTCGAGCGTGCGGCGGGTATTGGAAATTTCCAGATCGAAATCGGCCAACAGCACTTCCGCATTCGTCATGGCAGTGGTTCTCCCGGTTCGTACTCATTTTATCGGATGTTCAAACCATCCAGCGCCAGCTCGGGGCTTTGCCCGCGGCAGTCTTCGGCCCGCACCCGGACGCGCACCTTGCGGCTTTCGCCCGGCATCAGGGTCAGGTAGTTATCGTCGAAAAACGCGGGCAAAATCCGGGCATGGTCGCCCTCGCCCCGCACCTGCAAGCGCGCCAGCAGGGCCGGCGTGGCGGCTTCGTTGCGCAGCGCCGCTGTCAGCCGCCATTGCCCGCCGCCGGCTTGGCGCGCTTGGCGCAGGCTGACCCGCGCCGGGGGCAGGTCGCGCAGGGCCCGGTAATTTTCCGGCTCCAGGCCGCGCCAGTAAAGGTTCTGCGACACCAGCCGGCCGGATGCGGTGAGCTGCAGCCGCAAAAAGTGCACGGAGGTAATGCCTGCCGGATAGGGTAGGCGCAGCGTGGGCACGCAGCTGTCTTCCTCGCTGTCGAGCGGAGCGCTTTCGCTCCAGATGCGGCGGCCGGCGAGGGTGAAAATTTCCGCCCGCGCCGCCAGCCCGATGCGCCGGCCGGCGCTGTAGTTGACCACTTCCATCATGTCGGTGGCGGCGTTCCATTGAATGTGCAGCGGCTCGCTGGCTTTGCGGCAGCCGTAGTATGCAGCCGGACAGTCGAAAAAATAATCGTAGGTCTGCCAAACGAACGAGGGCCAGCAGCAATGGCTCATCCAGATCAGCAGTCCCATGCGGTGCGCGCCCTGCGCCTCATACATGGCGCGGTAGCCGTTGTAGCCGATGAGCTGCGCCAGCCAGATCCATTCTTCTTCCCGCCCGCTGCCGCCATAGGCGTTCTCCAGCAGCCGGAGATAGGCCTGGCCGTTGGCCGCGCCGGCCAGGCAGAAATCGTGCAGTCCCCAGTCGAGGCCCTGCGGCCAGCGCCCGGCGGCGGGCAGCATGGCGCGCACGCTCTCCGGCGCGGGGATATTGGGCATGCCCATCTCGCTGTGCAGATGCCGGGTCTCGCCTCGGGTGAAATAAAATTCCAGCGGCATGGCCTGATAGGGGCCGTGGCCGCTGACCGACACATCCGCCGAGCTGGGAATATAGGCCAGGTCGGGATGCAGCTCGCGCAGGATGGTCTCGATGCCGGCTTCCAGCGGGCGCGGCGGAAAACCCTCGTTGCGCCCGCAGTACAGTCCCATCGAGGCATGATGGCGGATGCGCAGCACCGTGTCGCGGGCATTGGCGAGAAACATGGCGTCATCTTTGGGGATCGGCCCGTCCCAGGGATTGGCCAGCCAGAAATCCTGCCAGATCATCACTCCCTGGCGGTCGCAGGCCTCGTAAAATGCGTCTTCTCCGATCTGCCCCACCCAGTTGCGGATCATGGTGAAGTGCATCTGGCGTCGAAATTCCACCGCGGTGTCGTACTCGCGGCCGCGGTAGCGCAGCAGCGCTTCGCTGAAGCCCCAGTTGCCGCCGCGCGGAATCAAGCGGCGGCCGTTGATCCAGAGCCGCAGCGCCCCGCCTTCCTGGCTGCTCGACATCTGCCGCAGCCCGACCTGCAGCGCGCGGGTGTCGCTGAGCGCCTGCCCGGCGTGGGTAAAGCTTAGCTCCAGCCGGTGCAGCGCCGGCTCGCCGTAGCCTGCCGGCCACCACAGCCGGGGTTGGGAAATGCGCAGCCCGGGAAATTGCCGGGGCGTGAAACGCACCCATTGCCGGGCCTGCGCGGCCAGGGTTACCGGCTGGGCAAAATGGATCGCCCCCAGCCGGCCGGCGAGGGTACCCGAAATCGCGGCGGCGGAATGGTTCACCACTTCCGCTTCAATGGTGACTTCGGCCCGAGCCGGAGTATGATCCGGCAGCGTCGTCGTGAGCATGGGATGTTCCACCGTCACCGGGCCCGTGCGCCGCAGATAAACGCGGTTCCACAGCCCGGTGTTGCGCCCGCGAATGGTCGGAATCCAGTCCCAGCCGATGGAGGCATGGAAGGTTGGGTTGTCGAGCCCCAGGGCGCCTCCGTTTTTGCCGGCGCTGGCGAAGGTTTTCTGCTTCGCGCTGCCAGGCGTGTCGTTTTTGAGAATACGCACCGCCAGGGCATTGGCGCCTCCCGCGTTCAGATGCGGCGCCAGGTCAAAGCGCCCGCGCTGGAAGCCGCCCGCAATGCCGCCCAGATGCCGGCCGTTGCAATAGACCTCCGCTTTCCAGTTCACGCCCTCGAAGTGCAGCCAGAGATGCTCCCCCGCGGCCAGCGCCGGCGCGGTGAATTCGCTGCGGTACCAGAAGTCGGCATAGAAATAGCTGTCGGAAATGTAGAGCTGGTTCCGGCCGTAGTTGGGCTCCGGCACCGCGCCCAGGTTGACATGGGCCGCCAGCGCGGTGCCCGGCACTGTGGCCGGCAGCCAGCCGCCCTCCTGCCATTCGGAGCTCTGGCTGTAAACCGGCTGCGAAAGCGCTGCGCCTGACAGTTTCTGCTCGCCCGCCCGCAGCAGCCTCCAGTCGCCGCCGGAAAGATCTATCTCTTTCCCCTGGGCTGCGGGCCGCATCGCCGGCCGCGGCACGAAGCCGCCGCGGCCATACACTTCAATCTCGCTCAATATATAACGTCCGTCGGCCGCAGCCGGGCGCGTCAGCAGCAGCCGCACGTAGCGGCCGGCCGCATTTTTGCCCAGCACGATCGCCTGCTGCCGGGCCGGCGCCGGCAGCGGCGCAAGCGTCTGCCAGCTCCGGGCATCGTCGGAAACCTGGAGCAGGCCCGCGGCCGCTGGCTGAATCCAGTGCAGATTCACCTTGTCGAAGTTGCAGCGGGCGCCCAGATCCACATGGACCCATTCCTCGCCCGAGCCGGCCGGCATCCAGGCGCTGGTGAAGCGGTACGGCCCGCCCACTTCCACCCGCTGCCCCTGGTGAAAGCAGCGGATTTCCCCTATCTGATAGCGGAAAAGATTGGCCGCATCGAACTCCACCCGGTAATAGCGCGCGCGCGAAGCTGCCGCAAACGGCAGCCGCGGCGAAAAAATCTGCCCCGGACGCGCGAAACCCTCGGGATAAGGCGCGGGCGATATGGCCTCGGGATCAATCGTCTCCGCCAGTTGCCGCCAGGTGCGGCCGTCATCGGAGGCGGAAATCCGCAGTATCAACTCCCGCGGCTCGCCCATCGCTGCCACCGTGAACAGCACCTCCATGGCATCCAGAGCCGGCGGCTCGGCGCCCCCGAATTTGAACTGTAGCCAGGGCCGCGGCCCCTCCAGCGGGGTCACGCTGGTGGGCGCGTGATCGAAGACAAACTCCCGCTCGTCTATCGGCAGCACCCCTCCCATTGAGGTTTCCACTTCCAGCCAGGCGGGCAGCCGGTCGTCTACAATGCCGTCGGTCACCAGTTGCGCGGTCAGGTTGTAGTCGTAGCTGCTGGAATGATAGGCCGCGCGCCGCAGCGCCAGGTTGCGATAGCGCCCGCTGGTGTCGGCCACGTGCGCGGGGCCGAAATATTCGGCCGGATCGCCCGGATAGACGCCCACACCGCGGCTTTGGCCGGGCCGCGGCTCGGCCGGCTGCATGGCCATCTCTTCGGTCGGGTGGGAAATCTTCGTTTCGCTGAGCAAGGCCGGCGCGGCCGCGCCGGCCCCGGCCAGGACCATGCCGGTTTGCAGAAATTTGCGGCGGGAAGTGGATCGGGACATGGGCCAAAGTGTAGCAGGATGCCCCACATCGCTGGGCAAGGCGTCCCTTTTTATGCATTGTGGAATCGCCCCAATATCCCTGACCCCTGGGGCCGCCACGCTCCGCGTCGCCGGGGCTCGGGAACTGTGTCGTTGAAATCCCTGTAGTGTTTCAACCCTCCGTTAAAATCGAGGCGTCTTCCACTACATGCCGTTTTTTGTCACTGTTCTATCTCGTTGCAAATCCAGCCATTTAGCCTGAATTATCATGTAATTATCATAAAATAATCATAAAATTGTTACGTAATTATCATATTTATATGATAAATCTCGCTGGCTATGAAGTAAGTAATTGAAAAGGAATGATTTATTGAGATTTTGGGTAGATTTTACCCGCGATTTGTTTGATGCTAATTAAAGCCTTTGTTATCTTATAGATATCGGGGGGCTCATTGCGGTTCAGTCTTTTCCCGATTCGGGAATTGTTGCTATCCACTTGATTTTAATGAAGTTATAAGTTGGATAAAATAAGGGTATATTCAATATGTTATATTCAGGGCAGTTACGGGGAAAAATCAGCGGTTTTTGACTGCTTGTATCTCACTCATTCCGGAGGTTGGTTTTTGCTGTAGTCTCTGCCCGCTGCGAATCTAGATTCGCCTCGTCTGATTGTTTTCCGCCCGTCTCAACCCGCTCTTCGATCGGGTTCAATTCATCGTAGGAATTCCTTCTATGAATTCTATGGAAAATTCCGTTCTGCCCGAATCCACCCGTTCGGGCGCTTCGCCCAAACCGCCCGAGTTCTTCCTCACGCCCGGCCAGCACCGCTTCCTGGAAACCCTCCAGTACGCCACTAATGACGACTCGGTGGCTTCCATCTGCCGCGCCGCCGGCATTCATCGCAGCAGCTATTACCGCTGGCAGCGCGAACCGGGTTTTAATCTGGTCATCGGCCGCACCGTCGCCCGTCACCTCGCCGTCTCGACCCAGCTCCTGCTCGCCCGCGGCATGAACTCCGCCCTTCAGGGAGACGCCAAGGTCTGGAAGACGATGTTCGCCTTCATGACCTCGCCCGGCGCGGTCAAAGTCCTCCGCGAGAATCTCGCCGAGCTGGCCCGCGACGCCCAGGAAAACGGGCGCGCCTGCACCATCGCCTGGGACCGCAACCGCACCGTCGGCCCGCACCACCAGAAGGAGCGCGAGGATCAGCTCGAATGGCGCCGCAATCTCGACTACATCCGCGACATCGGCGGCGAAGCCCCGCCCTCGGTCTATGTCGAGCATCCCAGCGGCGAGTTTGACCGGTTGACCAATCTCGAGCCCTACTTCGATCCCCAATCGAAGGAATGGGAGCACTGGAACATGGGCAAAGGCTATCAGGCGATTGAGTTTCCCGTGGATAACGACACCATGCCGCCCGATCAGCCCGTCATCCCCTCGCCCGCGGGTGAACCCTCCGGCAAGCCGCCTGCGGCTTCGGGAGAATCCTCGGCGTCGCCTTCTGGTGAATCATCCGCGCCTACGGCTCAGCCGGCGGCTAAATCCGCCGTTCCGGCCTCGCGTCAGCCCGGCTTTTTATCCCGCCTGCTGCACGTCCGCCGGCAGATCAGCCGCGCCCTCGCCGCGGGCGCGCTGGTGCCCATCCGGGCCTGAGCCGTCACGGCGGGCGGTAAGGCCTGGGCTGTCGAGCGGGCTTGTCCCCCGGCTCTCAGCTCCCGCCTCCGCTTCCATCCGTTTGCATCTTGCTGGCGGCCATAATCCGTTCAGCTTTTGCCTTGCTTCATGACGCAATCCATCTGAACTTCCAACCCGCAGCCTTCGTCTGGCGAAACTGGTGGAATGTCGAATCAATCGCCCTCTTCGCCACCCACGCTCGACGTGTGTTTTTATGCCGATCTTTTCTTTCTTCTCACGCCCGTTTTCGTTCCCGGCATCGCGGTTGGCTTCATCCTTCCCGCTTGGTCACCAACAATGCGACACTTCCCGATTTTTTCATCTCTCCGCTTTTAAGCCTTGAACGCATTCATTTCCATGCAGTTATCCGTATCCATCCATCCGGAGGGCCTGCACGAGCGTCGTTGCGCGGGAGCTGCGCTTTTTACTCGGGGAGTGAATACAGTGGGGAGAATACAGAAAAGAGGCAAGGACCGAGGGAATCTTTGAAACAACTCTGCGGGCGATTTGACATTGCGCCCGCTGATGCGGCGGTAAGGCAGGAACGAAAAAGAATTGTTGGGGTGAGTGATGGGGTTCGAACCCACGACCACTGGAGCCACAATCCGATCTGGCCCCAATCGAATCAATTACTTACGGGCTAAACGGTTTGTTTTCAACAAAACCGTTCGCACTCGGTCGCAACGAAATGCACCCAAATCACCCCACAAGTGCCACCACAGTCAATGAGAATGAGACCACCCGGCACAAAGATTAAAGAGCTTTTTCTTCTCCAGGCCGCCAGGGGCGTTGGCGCGTTTCTGCGCTGGCGTGCCTGACCCGGAAGAGAGCTGTAGCAGGACCCTCCGGGGCCTGTGTATATTTGCACAGACGGCCCCCCTTCACAACCGCCAAACTGATTCTGTGTCGGGCGATGCCCCACTGGCCGCGTCCAACGCACTGGAGGGAAGAAACGATGTTGCACTCAATCGCTCGCATGCACGGTCTCGCGATCCAAGCTAAAGATGGTGAGGTCGGTGTGGTGGAGGACTTCTATTTTGATGACGATACCTGGGCAATTCGCTACCTCGTGGTAGACACCAGCCGCTGGCTTGGCGGTCGGTCGGTTTTGATTTCCCCCATCGCCCTCGGCTCCAAAGCGTGGGCGTCCGACCGGCTCACGGTTGCCCTGACCAGGAAGCAGATCGAGAACAGCCCCCCCGTCGATACTCATAGGCCGGTCTCGCGGCAAGAGGAAGCCACCTTCTCCGCGTATTACGGTTACCCATACTATTGGGGCGGGGGCGGATTATGGGGTGCAGGCTCCTATCCAATTTACCCTGCCCTCACAAAAACGGACGACACGGAGATGCGTGGCACCAGCGCCGAATCACTGAAGAATCCCGAAGACGTCCACCTCCGCAGTGTCAAAGAAGTGAAGGGCTATGCCATCGATGCCGCCGACGGCGAGATTGGCCACGTGCACGATCTTATCGTGGAGGATCAGTCCTGGGCTATCCGGTACCTCGAAGTGGCAACTCGAAATTGGTGGCCCGGCAAGAAGGTGTTGGTATCCCCCCAATGGGTTGAAAACGTCAGCTGGACGGAACGCAAGGTCGGCATTGGTCTGTTCCGGAAGGCGATTCAGACCGGGCCCGAATACCGGGAATCGGCGCCAATATACCGCGATTATGAACAGCTCGTTTACGACCATTACGGACTGCCCGGGTACTGGCTGACCCGCGCCGACGCCGGTGCGGCGGTGCGACGCTCCAAGGCGAGTTGAACCTAAGCGTCAAAGCAACTCACGGGCAGGTGGCGGGGGAATAGTGTATGCAGCCAAACTATCCAGCCACGCCTGGCCAAGTTGCCCCCGGCAGGGACCAGACCGGCCCAAAGAAGGGCTCGGAGCAGGGTGCCAAGCCAGAGCACGGCATCGAACCGCACAAGCAGAACGAGCGGAATTGCAAGACCGCTTAGCTCAAGACCGCTTAGCTTCAGAAAGGCACACAAGCCATGAACTCGGACCAGTTGCAGGGGCAATGGCTGCAGTTGAAGGGCTCAATCAAGCAGCAATGGGGCAAGTTGACCGACGACGACCTGATTTACATCGGCGGAACGCGGGACAATTTGGTTGGGCGCATTCAAGAGCGCTACGGCATCCAGCGCGAAGAGGCAGACCGCCGTGTGAAGCAGTGGATGGACGGTCGGGCCGCGTAGTCAGCATGGCGGGACGGTCAAAACCGTTCCGCCACTGAGCAGCAGCTTGGTTTCTGCCGCTGTTTTTTCACTGCGTCGTCACCTCGTAAATCAGATCGGA
>JAKATS010000120.1 GCA_021818645.1 Acidobacteriota bacterium
TGTTCGGCACCATGAAAGGCGCCTATACCGGCGCCCATGCCAATCGCCGCGGGCTGTTTGAAACCGCTTCCCAGGGCACCCTGTTTCTCGATGAAATCGGCGATATGCCCGCGCCCATGCAGGCGGTTTTGCTGCGCGTGCTGCAGGAGCGGCGGGTTCGCCCCCTGGGCGCGGCCCGTGATGTGCCGGTGGACGTGCGCCTGATCGTGGCCACCCATCAGGACCTGGAAGCGGCGGTGCGCGAAGGCCGGTTTCGCGAAGACTTGTACTACCGCATCAACGTCATCCCTCTCGAAATGCCGCCGCTGCGCGCCCGCCGTGAGGATATTCCCGCCCTGGCCCAGCATTTTCTGCAGCGCTTCGCCCGTGCCATGCACAAGCCGGCGCACGCCTTTTCCGAAGCCAGCCTGCAGCGCCTCTGCGCTCACAACTGGCCCGGCAATGTCCGCCAGTTGCAGCACTGTGTCGAGCGTTCGGTGGCGCTGTCGTCCGCCGCCGTCATCGAAGCCGAAGGCCTGGAGAGCCTCTCGCCCAGCCGCCAGCCTGTCGCCGATCTGCCGCCCGGCTTGCCGCCCGAGGGTCTTGAGGCGTATCTGGCCAAAATCGAGGCCCAGCTTCTTCGCCGGGCGCTCGAGCAGGCCGGCGGCGTGCGCAAGCAGGCGGCCGAATTGCTGCGCTGCAGCTATCGTTCCTTCCGCCATCAGGCGGAAAAATATAACATCTGAGCTGTGATTCTCATGCCCGCTCCACCGGATCAAAAATCTTCCCGTTCCTGGTGGGTCACCCTCGGCCGCTTGAGCAGTCTGGCTCTGCTGTTGCCCTGCGCCGCCGTCGTCGGCTACGCCCTGGGCTGGTGGCTCGATCATCACTTCCATACCGGCAGGCTTTTTACCATCCTCGGCGCTTTGTCCGGAGCCGTCGCCGGTCTATACGAACTCCTGCGCGAAGCCCTGAAATCCTGACCGTCGAAGTTTCGGGCAGGCCGCTGTATTTGAATGAGGCGAAGCTTACCGCCCTGCATGCAGCGAGGCTTGCAGTTCTTTGAGCCCCTGCCCCGCTCCCCGCGCATGGCCAAAAATCGCCGTGCCGGCGACAAACACATTCGCGCCCGCCTTCGCCACCAGCGGCAGCGTGCCTGCGTCAATGCCGCCATCCACTTCAATATCCAGTTCTAAATTCTGCTGCTGCAGCCAGGCGCGCAGCGCCGCGATTTTTTCCGTAACGTAGGTAATAAAGCTCTGGCCTCCGAACCCGGGATTGACCGTCATCAGCAGCACCATGCTCAGCCGGGGCAGCAGCAATTCAATTTCCTCCCACGGCGTGGCCGGGTTCAGCGCCACCGCCGGTTTTCGGCCGGCATGGCTGATCTGTTCCACCACCCGGTCCAGATGCGGGGTGGCTTCGGCGTGGGCAATCACAATATCGGCGCCTTGATCCACCACCGGCCCCACCCAGTCCTCCGGGCGCTCGACCATGAGATGGGCTTCAAGCGGCAGTTTCGTCAGTTTGCGCAGCACGCCCACGAACATCGGGCCCATCGAGATATTGGGCACGAAGTGGCCGTCCATGATGTCAATTTGCAGGCGGTCGGCGCCCGCCGCTTCCACTGCCTTTACCTGCTCGGCCAGATGGCCAAAATCCGCGGCCAGTATGGAGGGCACCCAGCGGTTTGCAATCCGGTTTGGGGTCGTCTCTTTCATGATTTCTGCAGCGCCGCCAGCAGTTCGCCGGCCCGGTTCTGCGCCGCTTCGAAGATCACATCCGGCCCCAGAATGCGCAGCTCCTGGCCCAGCGCTGCCATCGGGTCGGTGCGTGGAAAAATCCCGGCCTGGCTGCCGGCTGTTCCGTTGCGATCGCTTAATTTGGCTTCAATCAATGTTCCCGCGCGCGCAATGTCCAGCCGCACATCGCTCGATTGAAGCTGAATGCTGTGCTGAATGTGGTGGCTGTTGTCGGTGCAGTCCGCTAGGGTAAATGCCAGCCGGAAGCTGCGTCCGGAAGCGTCTTTCATCTCCAGTTCCTCGGCCCCGGAGCGGCCGGCGATGCTCCAGCCCAGCTGCTCGGCCAGCCAGCCGCTGAGCATCAGTGCCGGGCTGGTAAGTGCGGGCTGGCCCGCGCAGGCCATGAAATTGACTTGGTTCAGGTTCTGCCATAGCCGCCGCCCGGCTGGCGTGCCCGCGGCCTGCGCCAGCAGCCGCCGCCAGCGCGTCAGCCGCGTCCAGGCCAGATCGCTGCAGCCGGAGGCAAGCTCCTGCAATTGTCCGCGCAGGTGCAGCCACTGGCCTGCATCGGGTGAGGCTTCGAGCGAATCGTAAATCAGCCGGTGGCAATGCGGCGCCACGACCCGCAGGCAATCCAGTCCGGCGGGCGCGCGCCGCCACCAGCAGAACGTGGGCAGGTCGCCATGCAGCAGTTCCAGCAGCGCCGGAACCATGCCCTCCATGTCGCCGCCCTGCAGCAGGATATAGGTGCCGCCCGCTCTGGCATCCTCCGCCGTTTCCGCCTTCAGCAACCGCGCCTTCCATACCGGTCCCGCGCCCGCCCGGCTGCGGGGATCAGTCGTCTTCGGCAGCATGGGCAACAGCACCTGGGCCGGATGGTAGCGCAGCACCGGCTCCAGTTGGCGGGCCACGTCGCGGGCTTCTTCCTCGCTCGTCACCACCGTAATCAGGTCCATCGTGGCCAGGTGCGTCATCCCGGCCATTCCGCGCGCCGCCTCTTCCACTGCTTCGAGTCCAATGCAGCCGCTATCCCTGCTGGCATCCGCTGTCATGGCCGCCTCCATTGCCGCCCGTCGGCGGCCAGAAATTCATCGGCTTCGGCCGGGCCCCAGCTGCCCGCGGCGTAGTTGGGAAAATCGGGAGCGCGCTGGCTTTCCCACGCCTCCAGCAGCGGCGTAGTCAGGGCCCAGGCCGACTCCACCATATCCCAGCGGGTAAACAGCATGCTGTCGCCCACCATGGCGTCGAGCAGCAGCGTCTCATAGGCTTCCGGCTGCGGTTCGCCGAAACTCGAACCGTAATTGAAATCCAGATGCGCCGAGCGCAGGCGCATATCGGTGCCCGGCACTTTGGCTTCAAAGCGCATCGAAATGCCTTCATCCGGCTGTATGCGCATGGCCAGCACGTTGGGCTCAATCGCCGCCTCGGTGTTGCGGAACATCCATACCGGCGGCGATTTGAACTGAATCGCCACTTCGCTCACCCGGCGCGGCATGCGCTTGCCCGACCGCAGATAAAACGGCACGCCCGCCCAGCGCCAGTTCTCGATGCCCAGCTTGATCGCGGCAAAGGTCTCGCGGTTGGAATCGGGCGCAACATCCGGCTCCTGCCGGTATCCCGCCGCCGGCTCGCCATGAATAAAGCCCGGGCCATACTGCCCGCGCACCGCGGCTTTTTGCCATGCCGCCTCGCCCTGTTTCGGATCGAACAGCGAGCGCACCGCGTTCATGACCTTGGTTTTTTCATCCCGCACCGGTTCGGCCTCAAAGCGCGAGGGCGCTTCCATGGCAATCACCGTGAGCACCTGCATCAGATGGTTCTGGATCATGTCGCGCAGCGCGCCGGCTTCTTCGTAATAGCCTCCGCGCTGTTCCACGCCCAGGCTCTCGGCCACGGTGATCTGAACGTGATCAATATACCGGCGGTTCCAGATGGGTTCAAAAACCCCGTTGGCGAACCGGAATACCAGGATATTGCGCACCGTCTCCTTGCCCAGGTAATGATCTATGCGGAAAATCTGCTCTTCTTCAAAAACATCGTGCAGGCCCTGGTTCAGCGTTCGGGCGCTCGTCAGGTCGCGGCCAAAAGGCTTTTCCACGATGATCCGCGTCCAGGCGTTGGGGCTGGCGCCCTCCAGCGGATGGTTCAGCCCCGCCCGCCCCAGTTGCCCGGCGATCTCGGCAAACAGGCTCGGCGGAGTGGCCAGATAAAACAGCACGTTGCCGCCCGTATGCGGCGCCAGCGCCCGCAATTGCGCCGCCAGCTTTTGGTAAAGCTCGGGGTTCTTCATGTCGCCGCTGCAGTAATGAAACCGCGCGGTGAAGGCGTTCCACACCGAGGCATCGGGGCTGATGCCCGAAAGTTCGTGCAGCGCCGCCCGCATCTCATCCACAAACTGGCTGTCGCTCCACGCGGTCGAGGAGACCCCGACCACGGCAAACGCCGGCGCCAGCCGCTGCGACTGGGCCAGCGAATAGAGCGCCGGCAGCAGCTTGCGCCGGTTGAGATCGCCCGAACTGCCAAAAATGACCACCGTGCACGGCGGCGCGGTGCGCTCAATGCGTATGCCGGCGCTGAGTGCCTGGGCGGGATCAAGATGCAGGGAAGGGGTGGCCATGGCTGTTGATTTGCGCTCGGTGCTTCTACTTCAGCATAGCTTCCGCCCGCCGCACAGCGCAAACCGATGGCGGGCTTCCTGCGAGCGCTTAATGCAGTACAGGCAGTCCCAGGTTGCTCAGATATTGAAATGTCCCATCGTAAAATGCCGGCAGGCGGGTGGGATCAGAAGCATCCCCGCGCGGAACCATAATCACCATGCCCTGTCGGGCGCGCGTCAACAGGACGCGATAGGCGTTAATTAAATAGGCGCGATTGTTTTTATTCAGGATGTTTTCCCATTTCCGGCCGTTAAAATTATGATGACACCAGCCATCGCCCTGGCAGCGTAGATCGGCATCCCATGTAACGCAGCTCCAGTCCAGCTCCAGGCCTTGCACCTGGAATTCCGTTGCCGCATCTTCCAGATAGAAACTGGAGCGCGTGTCGTCACGCCCATTCAGGAAATAATGAATGGGATTGATCTTCACACGCACGTCCATCGCCAGAGGCTTCAGCCGAAATGCTTTGGAAGACATTAATAATCCATAGCGATCGGAGGCGCGCGCTTTTTGCCGGATCCAGTCTTTTGCTTGCTGGGGATCGCGGCAGATCACAATCGGATATTTTTTTAAATTCGGTAGCTGCTCCATGGCTGCCTTTTTATCCATGGCTAACAAGCTTTGCACAAAGGCAGAGAGGTTCTCGGCCCGAAAAGAGCGCACAGACGCGGAAAGATATAAGGCATCGTCAAATTGCAGGCGATTCTTTTCGGATAGGGATGACAAAGCGGTGCGAATTTCCTGGCTCTGATTTTTCAGTTCAGGAGCAAGATGAATCTGCCATGCAGGCATGTCATGCAGTGAATCCATCCACTCCTGAATGCCGGCTTCTCCTTCATTGATTTCTTGGCCCTGGCCGACCAGACATACGATCAAAGCCCAGTCGTGGAAACGATCCATGCAGGAAATCAGATAGTAGGGTTCAGATTTCGAAAAATTCGAAATTTTCTTGCGGCGCAGCATGAAATTCGCGGTCTTTTTCTGATTCCAGGCTCTTTGCGCCTCATCGAAGATTACGACATGCTCGCTGGGCGGGGCGGGATTGCGCAGGCATTCATCGCGAAAGTGGTGAATGTTCTGAATAAATTGTTTGACATTTTGCCGCACGCGGTTTTTATGAACTGCTTTCCCGGTCTGGTGACAGCGTGTCCATTCATCACGCGTCAAGGCCTCGCTCAAGACATCAACAAGAGGGCCATTGCCGGAAAGATACACGGCATGATGAGAATCCCCCATGCTCCATTTCTGTGTAGCCGTTTTCAACCCGACAAGGGTTTTACCTGAACCCGGAACGCCGGTTACAAAGCAAATGATCTTTTGCCGGTGTTGAAAAGCCTGTTGTGCCAAAGCCACTATTTTGCCGGACGTAAGGGCCAGATTTCCGTCCTCTGCATCGTAGTGCAAGATGTCCTGAACGTCGTGGCGGGCATAGAGCGCGCGGGCGGCTTCAATGATGGTGGGTGTGGGACGATAGATGCCCATCATCCAGTTCTGTGATGTGACAGCAGTAGTGGGAGCAGGAATTTTCTGCTGTAAAAAGTCATGCAGGATTATGGGCGAAAGTTTTACCGGATGATAGACCTGATCGGAATCGCATGTTAATTTCGGCCAGGTTGTATCATTCTGGGCTGTATAGATGACGAGGGGAATGACGGGCAGATCATGACTTGCGGAATGAAAATTCTTAAGATCCAGGGCGTAATCCCAAACCTGTTCCAGATCGGAGGCTTGAGGATTGCCTGATTTAAATTCTAGAACCCAAACTACAGATTCGCTGAATACGATGGCATCCGCGCGCCGGCCCATGCGCGGGATGTTGAATTCCAAAGCGATCAGGCCGTGCAGACCCTCTAGTTCACGCTGTAAAATTCGTATCTGTTCTTGCCATGCCTGGGTTTGCTCGCTCACAATTTCAGTTTCCGCGTGAGCGATTAGCTCGCCTAAAATGCTCGATTCCGAAGTCCGGCAAAATTCCTCAATATCAGCCGCATACCAGGCTCGCGGCAAATGGATTTTAGGCGCCGGCTGCACCTTGCCAGGATGCCAGAAGCGGCAGTCTTTTGCCACAATATGATTTGCATTTCACCATCGCCTAACGATCTATGACCAATCGTGAAATTGCGCGCAGGCTGCGGGAAACCGCCGATTTGATGGAAATTGCCGGCGAGGATCCGTTTCGGATCCGCAGCTATCGGCGCGGGGCCGATGCCGTTGATCAATGTCCGCAGGCGATAAGCGGACTCATCGTGGAACCGAAAAAGATTCTGGAACTGCCGGGCATCGGCAAGGGGTTACTGGCGGCGATTCAGGAGTTATTGACGCAGGGCAAATTGGAGCTGCGCGAGCAGCTGCTCCAGCGCTACCGGCCGGGCATGCTTGAGTTGCTGCAGATCTCCGGCCTGGGGCCGAAGACGATCGCGCTGATTTTTGAACGTTTTCAGGCTTCGTCGGTAGATGAAGTGGAAAAGCTGGCGCGTGCGGGACAGTTGCGCACGCTGCCGCGCATGGGCGAGCAGTCGGAAGCTAAAATTCTGCAGGGTATTGAGGTTTGGAGAAAGGTCAGCGGCCGCTTCCTGCTGAATCAGGCGGAAGCGGCGGCAGAGGCGGCCAAAGAATGGATGCTGGGCATTGCGGAAATCAGCAGCCTCACCATTGCAGGATCGCTGCGGCGGGGCATGGAAACCATCGGCGATGTGGACCTGTTGGCCTGTGGGGAAAAACTTCAGGGTGCGGCGCGCGAAGCGGCGGGCGAGCATTTCGTGGCCATGCCCGGGGTAGAGCAGGTGCTGGGACAGGGGGCGGAGAAAGCCAGCGTGCGCTTGCATACGGGCTTGCAGATCGATCTGCGCTGGCTGACCCCGGAAAGCCTGGGAGCAGGGCTGCAATATTTCACCGGCTCGCAGGCGCACAACATAGCCTTGCGGGGACGAGCCGTGCAGCGCGGCTGGAAGCTGAACGAATACGGGCTAATGCAGGATGAACATATCATCGCCGGGGAAACCGAAGCAGCTATTTATCAGGCGCTGGGGCTGGAGTGGATTCCGCCCGAGCTGCGGGAAAACTCGGGTGAGCTGGAAGCGGCGGAACAGGGCAAACTGCCGCGGCTGGTGGAAGTCGCCGATCTGCGCGGCGATGTTCACATGCACACCGTCGCCAGCGACGGCAAAAGCAGCATCGAAGAAATGGCCGACGCGGCGCTGGCGCGCGGCTGCGAATACATCGCCATCACCGAGCATTCCCAGGCGCTGGCCATGGCCCGCGGCCTCGATGCCGCGCGTGCCCGCAAACACATCCAGCTCATCCGTGATGCCGACGCCATCTATCGTCAGGGCCGCAAACCCTCCACCGGCGGCCCCGAACGCCCGCTGCGCATCTTCACCGGCCTCGAAGTGGACATCCTTGCCGACGGCCGCCTGGATATGGACAATGACGTCCTGGCGGAAATGGATGTCGTCATCGGCAGCCTGCACTCCAAATTCGATCTGCCGCCCGCGGCCATGACCAGGCGCATTTTGCGCGCCATTGAAAATCCTCATCTGCGCATCCTGGGGCATCTGACCGCCCGCCGGCTCTTGCGCCGGGCCGCGGTGGAGTTCGACTTCGAAGCCGTGCTCGCCGCCTGCGCCCGCGCCGGCGTGGCGCTTGAAATCAACGCCTCGCCCGAGCGGCTCGATCTCAACGATCGTCTCGCCCGCCGCTGCGGCCAGGCCGGCGTTCCGGTGGTCATCTCGACTGACGCCCATCAGCCCCGCCATTTCGAGCACATGCGCTATGGCGTGCTGCTCGCCCGCCGCGCCTGGCTGGAACCCGCCCAGGTGCTCAACACCCGCGGTCCGGATGCCTTTCTCGCCGCCCTCCGCCCACGATAAATTCAGAAAAAAATCCGGGAAGTTCGTTGATTAATTTGCTGGCTTTATCCCGAAGCAATAAATATTTGACCCATGATCCACCACCAGCACTTTTCCGCCGGCGACCGCCAGCCCGCTGAAATGCGTCCAGGTGGCAATCGCATCGCCGCTTTGATACAGCAGCTTGCCGCTGCGGGCATCGAGCACGCGCAGCACGGCGCGCCGCGTATGTTCTTCCCGCTGCGCGTCGCTTAAAATTCCCGTTCCGTAGTGGCCGTGCGCCTTCACCGCCGCGCCTTGGGTCTGCTGCACATTTTCTCCGGTCGAAAGCGCGAAAACCTTGCCGTCGGCAATCGCCGCCGGGTCGGGCACGGAAAATCCGCCCGCCATCCACATCGGTTGTAGCACCACCCGATGCCTCGCATTGTGCGCCAGCCGGAAGGCCATCAGCGATCCCGCGGCGGTATTGCCCCGCACCCGGGGAAAATGCGGAGCATCTTTCGACACCGGGCCCCAGACCGGCACATACAGCCATTCCCGGCCCTTCGCGTCCCGCCAGTGCGAAATCGTGCCCCAGATGCCCTTGGCTTCATACGCGCGCTCGTCGTTGGCCAGCCGCAGTCTTTGCCGCAGCGTATGGTGATCCGCCCCGCCCAGCGGCCGGGTGGGAAC
>JAKATS010000397.1 GCA_021818645.1 Acidobacteriota bacterium
ATCTAAGAGCCGGGTGAAAAAGGTCATGCGCGACATGGCCGACGAGCTGCTCAAGCTGTATGCCGCGCGCCAGTCCATCACGGTTCAGCCCTGCGGCGCGGAGGCGCACTGGCAGCGGGAGTTCGCCGACTCCTTTCCTTTCGCCCTGACCGAAGATCAGGCGCGGGCGATTGAAGACGTGCGGCGCGATCTGGAATCATCGCGCCCGATGGACCGGCTGCTGGTGGGCGATGTGGGATATGGCAAAACGGAAGTGGCCATGCGGGCAGCCTTCAAAGTCGCGGCCGAAGGGCGGCAGGTTGCGGTGCTGGCGCCCACCACGGTGCTGGCGCTGCAGCATTTTGAAACCTTTCGCAACCGTTTCGCGGCCTTTCCCATGCGCATAGAAATGCTGAGCCGCTTTCGCACGCCGGGCGAGATGCGGGAGACCATCGCGCGGGCGGCGACGGGCCAGGTGGATATTCTGGTGGGCACGCACCGGCTGCTCTCGCAGGATGTGCGGCTGCCCAATCTGGGACTGCTGGTGGTGGACGAGGAACAGCGCTTCGGCGTGCGGCATAAAGAACGCCTGAAGCAGCTCAAACGCGAAGTGCATGTGCTGGCCATGTCGGCCACGCCCATTCCGCGCACCCTGCATATGTCATTGGCCGGATTGCGCGATCTATCAGTGATTGAGACTCCGCCCAAGGACCGGCTGGCGATTCAAACCGTCGTCACGGCCTGGGATGAAGATATTGTGCGCGCGGCGCTGGAAACCGAACTGGCGCGGGGCGGGCAGGTTTTTTACGTGCACAACCGCGTGGATTCGATTTTCGAAACGGCAGCGAGGCTGCAGGAGCTGGCGCCGGCGGCGCGCATCGTGGTGGGGCATGGACAAATGAGCGGCAGCGGCAAGACCGGCGCCGAACTGGAAAAAATCATGCTGCAGTTCATTCGCCACACGGCCGACGTGCTGGTTTCGACCAGCATTATCGAAAACGGGCTGGATATTCCGCTGGCCAACACCATCATCATCGAGAATGCCGACCGGTTCGGGTTGAGCGAGCTGTATCAATTGCGCGGCCGGGTGGGACGCTCCAGCCGGCGCGCCTACGCCTATCTGCTGGCGCCGCGCCAGCGCGAGCTGACCCCGATTGCGCGCAAGCGCCTGGCCGCGATGCGGGAGTTCAGCGACCTGGGCGCCGGCTTCAAAATCGCCGCCCTCGACCTGGAACTGCGGGGGGCAGGAAATCTGCTGGGCGCCGAACAGAGCGGCCATATCGAAGCCGTCGGGTTTGACCTTTATATACGGATGCTCGAGCAGACGGTGCGGGAACTCAAAGGCGAACCGCAGATGGCGGAAAGCGGAGGGCCGGTGCAAATCCACCTGGGCCTGGAGATTGGCCTGCCGGAAAGCTATATCGCCGAAGAAGCCCAGCGGCTGCGCATGTACAAGCGCATTGCCGAGACCGAAACCAGCGCCCAGCGCGAAGATGTGCTGAAAGAATTGACCGATCGCTACGGCCGCCCACCCGAATCCGCCCGCAATCTATTTCTGTATGCCGAGTTGAAAACCGGCGCGCGGGCGCTGGGCATTCTCAGCCTGGAACGGCGGCGGGACTTTCTGCTGGCGCGCTTTTCCGCGCAATCGGGACTGGATCCGCAGAGCCTGGCCGCCCTGATCCGGCGCACGCCGGGCGCGCAGTTCACCCCGCAAGGGTTGTTGAAGCTGCCGCTGGCGGGCGCTTCACCGATGGATGCCGCCCGGCGTATGCTGGAAGAGCTCAGCCTGGCGGCGCAGGCCAGCGCGCGGCCCGCGTAATTGAAGACTGTGGCTAGGGAAGCTTCCAACCCGCTGCCTGACTCCGCCTGGAGCGGCGCCGCCGCTCCGTTGATTCGCAAGCTGGGCCATTATGAGCTGATCTTTATTACCGACCGCACCTATGCCCTCGATGCCGGACAGATGTTCGGCGTGGTGCCCAAAAGTTTATGGAAGCGGGTGACGGAAGCCGATGCCGAAAACCGGATACGCCTGGGCATGAATTCCCTGCTGGTTCGGTTGAATCCGCAAGCGGCGCCAGACGAGGGACGAAATATTCTGGTTGAAACCGGCGCCGGCAATCAATTAAACGACCGGCAGCGAACGATCTGGCAAGTGGCTCCGCAGAGAGATTTTTTAGACCGGCTGGCGCGCACCGGCACAGCTCCCGCAAGCGTGGATATGGTGGTGAATACGCATCTCCATTTTGACCATTGCGGCTGGAATACGGTGCGCGACAGCGAAGGCCGGGTGCGCGCGGCATTTCCCCGGGCACGCTATTACGTGCAGCGGGGCGAATGGGAACACGCACGCGAGCAGCACGAGCGGGACCGCATCAGCTACCTGACGGATCATTATGATCCGCTGGTCTCCGATGGCCAGATGACGCTGCTGGAGGGCGAGCGCGAGCTGGCGCCGGGCATCAAAGTGGAAGTGCAACCCGGACATACGCGGCATCAGCAGATCGTGCTCATCCATTCAGCCGGCGAAACCGCCTGCTACTTAGGTGATCTGCTGCCGACACGCTGGCATATACAGCCCACCTGGATCACCGCCTTCGATCTGGACCCGCTGGCCGCAATTGCCAGCAAACATCGAGTGCTGGAGCGGGCGCGCCGGGAGAACTGGCTGATGATTTTTACCCATGACCCCGAATGGCCCTGGGCGAGAGTGGAGTATTTTCAGGGAAAGTATCAGTGGATCCAGGGATCCAATCAATAAACCTTCTGCATAGTTAACCTATCGTCTCTTTGTCTCTCATCCAGCAACGCTCGCCGGTCATGTGTTGCCTGTTGAAGTCTGCTTCCCACCTTCAGGCCAGCCTCGGCATCGCATTGAATGCGGGAGGAAGACTATGAGCACTGTACGCAGCATTGAACGGCGCATGTTCCTGCGCCGGCAGATGGATCGGGATCTCAGCAGAGAAAGCCAGAGCGGGGCCGCACCCCAAAGCCAGGGAATGGAATGGAGCGGCGTCTGGTCAGGCTATGCCGTATTCGCCGGAGTCGGAACCTTGCTTTTATTTCTGGTGCTGGGGATCGGGTTTTCCTCGGTCAACCCGATCAACCCGGCTTCCTGGGCATCGGCGGGAGAAGGCATAGCGATCTGGAGCGTGATCGTGCTGTTGATTTCGACTTTTATCGGCGCCTGGGTCTGCGGCAGAATTCCAGCGGCCACGCGCGCCCACGGCATTATGAAGAGCATTACACTCTGGGGGCTGATCATGATCTCGAGCGTGTTCATGATGGGCTGGATCGCCGGCCGTGTGGTGAACGCGGCGGCCTACGCGGCCACCGGCGCCACCACCGCGTTCAGACATGCGGCCACCACGGGCGTAAATATGCTGCGGGGACAATTGCGGGCTGACGGCTTGACCGTGACCCGGGCTCAGGCCGCAATGATCGGAGGACAGATGACGGCAGGCCATCCGGGAGCCGCAACCACGACGCTGGCCCACGATGCCGCGATTCCAACCGCACGCGCCAGCGCCATTATTCACAGCCTGGCGCCCAATTACTCCAAGCTAAGCGGAACGGCCTCGAGCATAGGCAAAAAAGTAGCCGCGGGCGCGCAGCAGGGCGGGAGCACCGTTTCCTGGATCGGCTTCTGGCTGGCCTTGATCTCGCTGGGCTGCGCCATTGCCGGCGGAGCCGTGGGCGGCGGCGGGATGAAGATGAAAAAAGCGAAGTAGCGGCGAAGCCAGACGCTTGCTGGATAGTTCAGGCCCGCGCGGCGACAAAAAAGTCTTCCACGCGGGCCAAAGCTTCGGCTTCAGATCTGGCCTGATAGATGGAATTCCGCAGTTCACCGCCTCCGCGCAGGCCGTGCGTGAACCAGGCCGCGAACTGCTTCATTTTGCCCAGACCTCCGGGAGTCTGCGCCTGGCAAAGCCGGGAAAAGTAATTGCGCATCAGCCGGCCGCGCTCGGCATCACCGGGCTGGGCGTAAGCGCCGGTCAGACGGTAGGATTCAATCTGGCGAAAAATCCAGGGATTGGCGGCGGCGGCGCGGCCGATCATGATGCCGTCGCATCCAGTCAAGGCAGCCATGGCGGCGGCGTCTTCAGGGCGGCGAATATCGCCATTGCCCCAGACGGGAATATGAACCGCCTGTTTCACCTGGGCGATCCACTCCCATCGCGCAGTGCCGGAATAGCCCTGGGCGCGGGTGCGGGCATGCAGAGCCAGGGCATTGACGCCGCAGTCTTCGGCCATTCTGGCCAATTCCAGATGCACCAGGTTTTTATCATCCCATCCGGCGCGGAATTTGACTGTAAAAGGAATCTGCACGGCGGCGCGAATGGCGGTGAACAATTCCCGCAGCAGCGGCAGGTCACGCAATAAGCCGGAACCGCCGTTGCATTTCACCACTTTTTTCGCCGGGCAGCCCAGGTTGAGATCCACGATATCGAAGCCCATCTGTTCCACTAACCGGGCGGCATCGGTGAGAGCCGCCGGATCGCTGCCAAATAGCTGGGCCGCGATGGGATGTTCATCGGATGCGAAGCTGAGATACCGGCGCGCGACCTTTTCCGACCGCACCAGCCCATCGGCGCTGGTAAACTCCGTCATGATCAGGCCGCAGCCGCTGCGCCAGGGAGAAAGCAATTCCGCCGGCCCGGAATCAGATTCCAATAGATTTTCATGGCGAATGAAGCGGCGGAAGACCGTGTCGGTGATGCCCGACATGGGGGCCAGAATGGTCGCCGGCCGCAGGCGCACCTCCCGGCCCTGGTGGCGAACGACAGCCTCCGCCGGCAGGACGCTGTGTGGCGCGGGCGGGCGGGCGGAAAGCGCGGATTCTTCCCAGAACTTCTGCATTTCTTTGATTGTATCGAACCCGGCTTGCCCCAGTTTCAACCCATACCGGCAAATGGGACAGTTTTTATTGGTTCAGGTAAGACAATTTGCTAACATTCTGGCAGGAAGCGGCAAGGCCGTTTCCATCCAGCCGGAAATGGGACACAGAGTTCAAAAATTGAACAGGAGGTTCGGCATGCAGCGCTCATTGATTTCACCGCGGAAACCAGCCCTGATTACAGCAACCCTGATGCTTTTGACCGCGGGGATAGCCTGGGGCCAGACTCATGCCGGCTGGCAGCGGCTGGCGGGCGTGAAATTTAAAAAGGCGCTGCCCCATAACTTCTACCTCGAAGGCAATGCCATACCCATCGAGCGTTATCATGCCGTGCTGCTCGAGAACGGCCCCAAGCAACAGGTGCTGATCGGATTATTGGCGACCAGCGGATATAGTTCCGATATACGCCAGAAATACATCGGCATGCTGATTACAGAAACGCCGATATGGGTGGGCGGCATACACCTGGGAGTGGGCAGCTACGGCCTTGGATTCTCCAAGGCTCCGGGAGCGCGTCACGCGCTGATTTTTCACGTTTACAATCAGGCGGGACAATCCCAAGGGACGACCCATGCAGCCTGGGATGCGAGCATGCGGCACCCGACGCCGTTGCGCACCCTGGTTCAGGGAAGCAAAGTTCTCATCATTTTTGGCCGGCGCAAAGTGGTTCTGAAATAAATTCAGGCGAAGCGATCCGCACCTGAACCTACGCCGCCAGGGCCGGGCGGCGCAGGAATTGATACAAAGCGATCGCCTGCAATCCCAGACCCCAGATCAGAATTGCAAATAGAATCCAGTTGCCGGCCCAGGGCAGATTCACGGCTACGCGGACAATGAACAGGCCCAGCGCCAGCCGCAACGCCTGCTGCCAATAAGGTCCGGCCGGACCCATCAGGCTCAACCCCAGCCAATTGCCGATCAATACTTCGGCGAAGAACAAGCCGACGAAATATAAAAACAGCAGCACCAGCGAGAGCGGCAGGCCAATGATGGTAATGCCCACCAGAATCACAATGATGGGAGTGGCCACCAGGGCTACGATTCCGATGCCCAGGGATAAGCCCACCCGGGCCGTGAGCCGCTCGATGGCAGCGTAAAAATTCGGAAATAAGGCCAAAGAAACCAGGCCGAATAGCAGCTCCGCGGCCCACCACAGCGCCTGATGCAAATAAAATTTCGCCTGTTTCCAGGGGGATACCGAGACTTTTTTGACAAAATGCACGGGCTGGCTTAGCTGCGCCGAGTGGGAAACATGGGGCGGCTGCCTGCCTTTAAAGTAAACACTGCGCTCCAGCCGGGCCGTGGGGCCGATGTTCAGGGTATTGCCAAACAGGCGCACCGATCCATGAATCTGGCCGGAAATATCATTGTTCTGAAATGTGGCCAAAACGTTATGCCCAATCAGGCCCTGTAAATTTACCAACTGCCCCATGCCGACCACATCTCCGCCCACCTGAGCCTGCGGTTCCAGGTTCATGCCCTGAGTCCAGAAAAAGGCGCTGCCATTGACCCGGCCGGTAATGGTATTGTGCTGCGACCAGTCGTAAAAAGATCCGCGGACCAGGCCGGCAATATTCACATTCTGAAGAAAGCTGAATACGTCACGGGAGACGCGGGCGCCGGGGTTGAGGTGCAGCTCCTAAACCCATACGGCCAGGTACGCGGGGTGTAGGCCATCTACGGGGAGCGATTGCGTCCAGACAATGAGATTGCCCTGCACCTGGCCGTCAATGCGCACCTGCGGCGCCCAGATGATCAGGTCATGCGATACCGTTTCGCCGGAGGGCAGAATGAAAGGGGTCTGGCTATGAATATAAATGGGTAAATGAACGGTTTTGAGCGCCGGCTGCGCCGCCGGTGCAAGCGGTTTTCCCGCCGGCTTCCGCACCTTTTGCGCGGTCACGGTTGCGGCGAACAGCCGCGGGGTGTTGCCGGCAGCGCCCAGGCCGAGCAGCAGAAACATTACCGCCAGGCGCCGGCGATGGGCGTGCTGAGGCCGCAACAGCAGCCAGGCACCGGCGAAAAACGCCACCGGGCCAAGAATTTCCAATCCATGGTTGAGCGAGGCCCACCCGCGCCAGAACATGGCGCTGAACATCATGGTATTCATAAGACTTTGTCCATTCATGCCCATCTGATCGAGGCTCTGCATCCAGGGGCGCAGCAACAGCACCCAAAAAGCAAAGACCCCCAGCACGGCGGAAGCAATGCCGGCCAGAGCCGCCCAGACCGCCCAATGGGTTGCCGGAGCCGGAGCGGAGGCGGCGCCGAGACTTTCGCGCAGCCAGCGGGTTTCGTTGCGGAGAGCCCGGGTGAGGTGATGACAGCGGGGACAAGAGCCGGCATGCTGGCGCCAGCGGGCGCTGGTTCTGGGATCGAGTTCACCATCGAGCCACAGCAGCGCCATGGCTTCATCCAAATGCTCGGGCATAGGCAATTCCTTATTCATACGCCTCCCTGGCAGACTCATCCGGCCGCAGCGCGGCGCGCAGTTGCTGCCGCGCCCGCAGCAACACTACCCCGATATAGGCCCGGGGCAGATCCAGAGTCTGGGCAATTTCATCATAAGAAAGATCGCTGTAGTAACGCAGCACCAGCACCATACGGGCACGCTCGGGAATTTTGTTCAATGCCGCCCGCATCTGTTCGCTGGTTTGCGTAGTAATCAACTGTTCGAGCTGGCTGGGATTCTGAGAAGGAATCGGCATGTCCTCGATTTCGCCGGTTTCAAAACCGCGGCGGCCGCGCTGGCGCAGCAGGTCCCAGCAGTGATTGCCCGCCACCTTATACAGCCAGGGGCTGAAGGGCCGGCTGGGATCGTATTGATCAAGTTTTTGCCGCAGTTTGATAAAAATATCTGCCGTGGCGTCTTCGGCATCCTCCGCATTGCCCAGAGTGTGGCGGCAGAACCGCTGGATGGCGGGCGAAAAAAGTTGATACAACTCGCCCCAGGCTTCGCCATTGCCCTGGCGGGCCCGGTTCAGAATTGGCTGCAACTCCACATCGCTGATCATTCCGGCCACGATCTGGATCCATTCCTAGCTACGCCCGGAACGGTCATTTAATTTCACATCCGCCGGGGACGGCCGTGGGGAAATCTGTTGTAAGCCCCTGGCAGGCAAGGATTTAAACAAAAATCGGGCGCAGTTTGGCCCGTTTGGGGTACGCCGACAACCCCCCTTAATGCACGGGAATATATTCCCTTTGAATATTCCAGCCGCCGATGCGAATGACCGGACGGGCGCCATGCAGCCGCGCGGCGGAATAGCGAACCCGGAGGGTGCGCTGCTCGCCGGGCATGAGTTCGATAAAGTTATCCTGCCAGAGCACGGGGCGGATATCGGCGCCATGACGGCCGCGCAACACGGTCAAGTGCACTTGAAACGCCAGGGTTTTGCTGGGGTTGCGCAAGGTAATGCGATCCTGTTCCCGCCCCTGCCTGCGACCGCCCGCGGCCCGCGCGATCAGCCTGACCATGGGCAGCCGCTGCAGAGCATGCAGGTTGGCAAAGCCGGTCAGCGGAGTGTAATACCAGGTGGATTTTTTCCAGTTGAAGACATCGGGCTGGGACGAGAGCCAGTAAAAATTGCGGCTGAGGACGCGGCCGCGGGCACTGGCCAGGCGCAGTCGCACGAAATAGGTTTTGGACAAGCCGGAGAGCGCGGGAATCTGCAGCACCTTGACGGAGCGGTTGGCGGGCAGGCTGGCGATAACCTGCTGATGAAATACCCGGTGCAGATTGAAGTCGTAAACGGAAACCGAAGCGCGATCGCCGGTGAAGTTTTTCAATAATGAATTCACCACCCAGATCGAGCCATCATCATAGGAATACTGAATGTGAAGCGGCTGGCAGGCGATTTTAGCGCCAAAGTAGCCGCCGCCGGGGCGGAGATAATAGTCATATAAATTCCAGATCATGGAAGGCCAGCCGTTGCTGAGCATCCATTGAATCAGGCCGGTGGAGGTGAATTTGTTGCGCCCGTAGGCTT
>JAKATS010000307.1 GCA_021818645.1 Acidobacteriota bacterium
TCATCGTTATCGGCTCCGGCATGCGAGCTATCGGGCGCGGCATGCGGCCTGGTTGCGGCGTATCCGCATGGAACGCACCGGATATATGTACGATGGCCAGGTTTGGGATACCAATCCGGTGCACCCCGGCTTATCGGCCGATGATGTCACCGCCGGCGAGGCCCCGGTGGTGCGGGCCGCGGCGGTGCGGGCCTTGGGCGACCGCAATGGCACTGTCGTCGTGGTGGACCCCGAGACCGGCCGCATACTGGCCATGGTGAATCAGCAGCTGGCGCTTTCGTCGCAATACATACCCTGCTCCACCACCAAATTGGCGGTCTCCGTGGCCGCGCTCAATACCGGCATCGTCAATGAAAACACTCCGGTCGAAATCGCCCCCGGGCAATACGTCAATATGACCAGGGCCCTGGCATATTCGATCAATGCCTATTTCGAGGCGCTGGGCCGGCGCATGGGCTTTGCCACCGTCAGCTATTACGAACAACTGTTGGGTCTGGGCCACAAAGTCGGCTATAGGATTGCCGGCGAGTCTCCGGGATTGTATCCCACCGCGCCCGGCCGCGGTGGTGTGGCCAAGCTATGTAGTTTTGGCCAGGGCATTCACATTACCCCCCTGCAGTTGGCTTCTCTGGTTTCCACCATCGCCAATGGCGGCACGATTTATTATTTGCAGCACCCGACCTCCCCGGCGCAGATTGCCGACTTTACCCCGCGCGTCCGCCTGCGGCTGCACATCCGCCACATCACGCCGGAAATCGAAGATGGCATGATGGGCGCGGTTCGCTATGGAACCGCCCGTGGCGCCTGGCTGCCCGGGCAAAATATTTTGGGTAAAACCGGAACCTGCAGCCGCGGCGAAACCCGCTATGGGCTGTTTGCTTCTTTTTTAGGGATTCGCAATCCCCGACTCGTGGTAGTGGTGATCCTGCGCGGCAACCATCTCGTCTATGGCCCGCTGGCGGCGGCCATAGGCGGCCAGATCTATCGCACCCTGGATAGGGATAACTATTTTGACTCGCTTGGCGTGCTGGCCAGCAATCACACGCTCCACCATTACCGTCGCGGCGAGCGCTAACCCATTCAAAACCGCGCCCCGGCCGCGCCGCGGCCGGGGCCCCCGCCTCACGCCGTGCGATGGGGCGGATAGCAACGGCCCTTCCTTATGCGCCCCTTATGCGCCTGGCCTCATGGCCTTTTCGCGAATCACCATCCAGTTAATGCCGAAGGCATCGCGTAGCTGACCGAACCGGTGAGCAAAGAACGTTTCGCCCATGGGCATGAAGACCTCGCCGCCTTCGCTTAACACCTTATAAATTTGCTCCGCTTCCTGGTTCGAATCCACGCTCAGGCAAAGATAAGCGCTTCTCATCGGCTGCACGCGCTCGGGCGGTCCGTCACTGGCCATGACCAGGGTGTCGCCCAGGGTAAAACGCGCGTGCAGAATCTGATCCGCCGTGCATCCCGGTGGCAGATTCTGCGGCCCGCCTGGTCCCGCCATGGAGCCAAAAGTGCTTTTCATCAGGACTTTTGCGCCTAGATGCTTTTCATAAAAATTCATGGCCTGTTCGCAGGTTCCGGGAAAATTCAGATAGGTTCTCAGCTGCATCGCTTTGCATCCTTTCCTCTGGTGCTGGGGAATAATGACTGCCCAGATTATACTCAGCCTTTCCATGCGGCTTTCGCCCTGCGCTGGAGGGCGATGCTCTGGTTCGACACGAATGCCGAAAATGCCGTTGCTTTCTATCGCCAGGAAATTTCTCAATGCTCGCCCTCCTGCATTAAATCGCCTCCCCGCTCATGCATGCGCAAGCTCCTTGTCCGTTTCGCCCGCCCTTGACTTTCGCCTTTTATTCGCCTAAGCTGGCGCGGTGACTCTGACCAAACGCCAGCGCCAGTTGCTCGATTACCTGCAGAAGTTTTTGCGCGAAAAAGGCTATTCTCCCAGCCTGCAGGAACTGGCCCGCGGCTTGCGGCTCTCCTCGGTGGCCACGGTCCACAAACATCTCAAAGGCCTGGAAGACAAAGGGTACATTGCCCGCGCGCCGGGGCAATACCGTTCTCTGGCGCTGGTGGAGCGTCGGCGCGCTCCGCGCCCGGCGCCCGGCTCATCGCTGCCCCTCGCCGGCCGCATCGCCGCCGGCGCGCCGATTGAAGCCATCGAGCGCCGCGCCAGTATCCAGCTCGGCGATATTACCCGCGGCCGCGACGCCTTCGTGCTGGAAGTGCGCGGGGACAGCATGATTGGCAGGCATATTGTCGAGGGCGACTGGGTAGTGGTCGAGCGCACTTCCCAGGCGCGCGAGGGCGATATCGTGGTGGCTTTAATTGATA
This sequence comes from Acidobacteriota bacterium, assembly GCA_021818645.1. GTDB lineage: Bacteria > Acidobacteriota > Terriglobia > Terriglobales > SCQP01 > JAKAZV01. The sequence continues at coordinate 2,332 of JAKATS010000307.1, forward strand.
ATGCCGAGGCCACGTTGAAAATCTTTCATCAGGATCCTGACGGTCACATCTGGCTGCGTCCCGCCAACCCGCAATTCCCTGCTTTGCGCTTTCCACCCGAGCGGGTGCGCATTCAGGGACGCCTGCTGGGCGTGCTGCGCAAATACTGAACCCGGCCGGAAATTTAGGTTACAATGAAGCGGTTTTACCGTTAACAAGGCAATCATATGCGTCGTCGCAAATTTTTTCGTTTCCTTGGCGGCCTGGCGGCCGCCCCGGTTGTTTGGCCCCGTGCGGCTGCCGCAGAACCCGCTTCTCTCGTCAATCCCGATGCCCCCGCGCCGGATCCGGCGCCCGCGGCCGGCTTCGGCCAGCCCGGACTCAGTTACGCCCAATTTTGCGCCCTGCCGGAAAACCAGCGCGTGTTTTACGCCGTTCGGGATGGCCAAATCGTGGCGGAAAAATTAAACCCGGGTCATTGGCGGCCTACCGGATGGGGCAACCCGCCGAAACTGCCGGTCCCCGGCGGCTCGCATGACGGCGTGCCCATGGAATCGCCTTATCCCCATTTATATGGCGACGGTCCTTTCCGTCCCACCTGGGATTCGCTGCTGCAATATGAGTGCCCGGAGTGGTATCGCGACGCTAAATTCGGCATCTGGAATCACTGGAGCCCGCAGTGCGTGCCCGAAGATGGCGATTGGTATGCCCGCAATATGTATATTCCCGGCCAGGGGCAGTATAAAAACCAGCTCGCCCACTATGGCCCGCCTTCGCGCTTCGGCTACAAAGACCTGGTGGCGCAATGGACCCTGTTGAACTGGAATCCGTCAGATTTGATGGATCGTTATGTCAAGGCGGGCGCCAAATTTTTTATCGCCCTGGCCAATCATCATGACGGCTTTGATACCTGGGCCTCGCGCCACCATGAATGGAATGCCATGCGGCTCGGTCCCCATCGCGACGTCATCGGTACCTGGGCGGCGGAAGCCCGCAAGCGCGGCCTGCGCTTGGGCGTGACCGTGCATCAGGCGCGCAATTGGTGGTGGTTTCAGCCCTCGCATGGCGCCGATTCCGCCGGCCCTTTTGCCGGCCGGCCTTATGACGGCGAACTCACCCGCCGCCAGGGCAAGGGACAATGGTGGGAAGGCCTCGATCCGCAGCAGCTTTACGGCGTGAAGCACCCGCATAATGCCCTGCCCGATATCTCCTATGTGAAAAACTTTTACGATCGCACTCGCGATCTCATGGATCAGCATCACCCCGACTTGCTTTACTTCGATAATGCCCTCTTTCCCCTGGGCTGGGCCGGCATGAATATCGGCGCCTATGTCTATAACCAGAGCCTGCGCCGGAATCAGGGCCGGATGGAAAATGTCATTACCATCAAAAATGTGCCGCCACATCTGGCAAAATCGGTGGTTGCCGACATTGAGCGTGGCTTGGCCGGAGGCCTTCTGCCCTATCCCTGGCAGTCGGAAACCTGCATTGGCCAGTGGCATTATCAGCGCCGCCTCTTCGATGAACCCGGTGAGTACGGCGGTTATATGCATCCCCGCGAAGTCATTCACTGGTTGGTGGATACGGTCAGCAAAAATGGGACTTTTATCTTGAATATTCCCGGCAAGCCCGATGGCACGATTGACCGCAAGGAAAAAAAGATCCTGGAGAAAATCGGCGAATGGTTTGCCGTGAATGGCGATGCCATTTACGGCACTCGCCCTTGGAAAGTATTCGGCGAAGGGCCGCACATGATCAAAGCCGGCTCATTCCAGGGAGCGTCCATTCGCGAACTCGATGCCCGCGATATCCGCTTTACCCGCGATAAGGCTGGCCATGTCATTTATGCCTTTGCCCTCGGCGAAGTATTGCAGCCGGTCCGGATTCAATCGCTCGGCCTGCAGGCGGAAACCCGGCCCGGAAAAATCGCTCGGGTCCGCATGCTGGGCTCGGATGAGCCTTTACGTTGGCGCCAAACCGCCCGGGAATTGCGCATTGAACCGCCCCGGCATTCGCCGGCGCCGGGCTACGCCACTGCCTTTGCGATCACCGTGGCGTAGTTGTTGCAGCGCATGGTTCTTATTGCACGCTCACCGGCTGGTTCAGCTTAATGCTGATGGGGGTGCCGGCGGGCAGGTTCAGCGCCCCGTTTTTGCGCAGCAGCACTGTGCCCAAACCCGCCGCCGCGCCCAGGGCGGCACCAATGCCCGCGCCTTTACCGCCGCCGGCCAGCGCGCCAATCAAGGTCCCGACCGCGGTTCCCGCGGTCACATCGCCTACGGTTGCGCGAGTGTTCGATTGCGATACTTGGCCTTCTTGATTGGCTGAGGCTGTCCCCTGAGTTACGTTCCCGATGGAACCCAGCACCCCGGTCTGGCTGTTATTGATATGGCTGAGACTTGCTTGCAGCCTTGCCGTATGTCCGTCGGGCAGTTGCAGGCGTTGAAAGTTCAGGCTGAGAGTGCTTTGTCCGGTAAATTTTCCCGCCTGATGTACTTGCGCCACCGTGCCTGCCACCAGGCTGCCCACCGGCACCATGACCTGCCCCTGGGGATTATAGATCGGCTTGGTTACTGTCGCGGTGAAGGCCGTTCCCGGCGTCGAACTGCTGCTGCTGAGTGTATGGTTCAGTTTGAGCTGCAATACAGTACCTTGGGGAATGACCCCGGCCGCGTGCTCGGTCTCGGTTGCCGGAGAAGCCGTGTTGGCTGGCGGCGCACTCGCATCCGGTTGGGCATGGGTGGCAGGCGTGGCGCTGGCCGCCGGAGCGGCTGAATAACTGCGTGCTTTCTGCGTGGAAGCGTTCGCTATTCTGCCGTGGTAGCCGTCATTGTATCCATTCTCAAATCCGCTGCGGAAATTCATCTGATACGCCGACAGGCTGATGCCCATGCTGGAAAAATAGCCCTGGTTGGCTGCTTGATATGCGCTATGATTCTGAAAATTAAAGGGAAGGTTCTGCTGCCGGTCCTGTGATCCGGCCCGGTATCCGGCGTTATAGCCAATGCCCTGAATCTGTTTTTGTTCCTGTACCGTAACAATCCCGAAATTCTGATTCCCCGGAGTATTGGCATTCTGCTGGGAAAATGCCGGAGCTAAGCAAAGCACCGCCCCGATGAACAATCCCCGGAATCTTGTTTTTACGCTTGGGTCCATAACGCCCACCCTCCACGGGATAGAATTTGAGCGTTAGGATGGCCCGCCGGGCGGGGAGAGTTGGATTGCTTTTGGCTTGATGATTGATTACAAATTATTAAAATTTTGAAAGTCAAAATACCTCAGATCATATTTTGACCTGAAAGGAGCAAAAATGAAATCCATTCGCGGGGCCCGCGCCAGGCATTCGGATCCAGCTTCTTTTTAAACCCAGCGGCCGGCTTGCAGAATTCGTGGTTGAACGGAAAATTCACGCAGCCGTTGAGCATCATGATCCACAATCATCAGACTGAACCCCCAGCGCTGCTGCCATATGCATAAATCATTCAACAATTTCATCGCCGCCGCCGAGTCCAGTTCAGCGAAGGGTTCATCCAGCATCACGAGCGGCAGGCGCCGCGCCAGCGTACGCGCCCACATCACCCGCCGCGCCTGGCCGCCGGACACTTCGTCGGCCGCGGCGGTCCAGATGGCATCCAGTTCCAAACGCTCGCGCAGCTCCTCCAGCCATTCCTGATCCTCCCGCGAGCGCTGCCGGACCGGAGGCAGGCCAAAAACCGCGTTTTTTCCCACATTCAGGTGAGGAAACAGCCTTGAATTCTGCCGCATGTAGTTGAACGGCCGCCGGTGCAGCGGCAACCGCCGCCAATCCTGTCCCTGCCAGCACACTTGCGATAAGGAGGTGAAGGGAAAAATTCCCGCGATGCCGTCGAGCAGCGTGGATTTGCCTGCGCCCGAAGCTCCTGTAATTGGGAGCGTGTCCCCGGGCGCCAGTTCCACCGCGGCATCGAGAATGAATTCCCGGCGCGGTTGGTAGATGCGGGCCTGCAGCATGATTCAACTCCGCGGCGCGGCTCTGCGCGCAGCCAGAATCTGAGCGGCCCAGGGCAGCGGCAGCGCGATGAGCAGGAACAATACCAGCAGGGGCATCACGCCGGGCAAGCCCGAATCCTGCAGATTGATCCACAACTGCACCGGCATGCCGCTGGGATAATACGCGGTAATCACTATCGCGCCAAACTCGCCCAGCGCCCGCACCCAGGCCAGGCTCAGTGCCGCCGCCAGCCCCAGCCGCGCCAGCGGCAGCGTCACCCGGCGGAAGGTCTGCCAGTGATTTTGCCCCAGCAGCGCCGCTGTGGTTTCCCATTCGGAATCCAGACCGGCAAAAGCCGCCCGCGCCGCGATCACGTAATAGCCCAGGCTGACATAAATCTGGGTTACTACAAATGCCAGCCGGCTGTTGCTGGTTTCCAGACCGAGGCGAAGCAGCATCCGCCCCAGTCCGGAACCGGGGCCCAGCGAGAGCGCCAATAGCAAGCCCAGGGCCAGCGGGGGCAGCAGCATCGAAAGCAGCACCGGGGCTTCCCACAGCCAGCGCCGCCAGCCCTGCTGGCGCGACAACTGCCAGGCCAGCGGCGTGCCGGCCGCGATCACAATCAGCATGGCCAGACCGGTCAACCCGAGCGAAACCCGCACCGCGGCCGCGGTCGAGCCCGGCACGCCGGCATTCCATTGCCAGGGTCCGACCGGAGTCAACAGGCCCAGGAAGGGATAAAGAAAAAATGCCATCGCAGCCGCTCCGGCCCCACCCCAGGCCAGGCGCCGCAGCCCGGTTCGCAAGCGCGCTTTCATGGCAAGGAACGCGCGCCTGCGGCCGCGTCGTAGCCGTAATGGTGCAGAATGGATTGCGCCATCGGGCGGAGCAGCCAATGCAATAGCCTTCGTGCCCGCCGCGGGTGCGGAGCCCGCGTCAGTACGGCGGCATAAAAGACCAACCGCCCGGGCCGGTAGCTTTTCCCTTGCAGCCGCAGTCGCATGTGGGCCAGCGCCCGATGGCTGCCCGGCCCCAGATTCAGCGGCCAGGGCAGATGGATATAAGGCAGCCCCAGCGCCACTGGTTGGCATTGATAGGCTGCCGCGGCATCGAGCTGGCCGGCCTGGAGCCGCGCCATGACTTCGGCTTCGGGATATATCTGCCTCCGGTTCAGGGTTGGCCCTGCGATGGTATCGGCGAATTGCGGTTGCCCGAGCTTCTGGCCCGCGGCCCGCAGCATCAGCAGAAAATTGCGTCCCTGTGGGTCGGTTTCAGGATTGGTGCGGCCCAGCCGCAGGCCGGGTTTTTCCAGAATCCGCCACCAGGCAGTCTTGCCCGCCTGAAAAAGTTTCGCAAAGCGGCTGTGCGCTGAATAGGCAATCACCAATTGCGTCCGGGCTATGGGCCGCGCCCGCCGGGCGAAACCGGCCCGGAGCACAATCCGCATGGGGCCCGGCGTAATGCAGATAAACAGGTCCGGACGGATGGCGCCGGAGGTGATGAAATGTGCCAGCCCGTAAGCGCCCTGCGCCCGTCCCTCCAGCCGCAGCCGCAAATCCCGGCGGATCGCGGGCCCCAGACCTCGGTTCATCACGGCCGTCATCGAACCGGCATATGCCACCTGGACTCGTTGTGCGGAGGCGGTCTGGCCCACGCCGGTGAGCGTGATCAAGGCTGCCCAGACGCTGATGGATAATTTATTCGGCATGGTCTTGAATTTTAAAATGGCAGCCGCCGTGAAAAAATCCGGTTGCGTGATTCATTCACTCCATGCACCGTGGGAATCTGCACCCCGGCGCCCTCCGTCAGCCCGAAATAATGGCTCACCCGCCTCGGCCCGGCGACCATGCCGGGCGTGAAATAGAGCTGATCATGGTTGCCTGTCAATAGCGGTAGCCCCATTGCACTAAGCTCAATTTCCGGCCGCAGCTTCGCCGTGGCATGGGACTGAAAAGCCGTGTTGATGGCCCAGCTGGCCAGCCGGTTCAAAAATTTAATGAATCAGCATGACTTCCGTCGCTTTGATCAGCGCAATCGCCGGATCGCCTACCTTCAGTCCCAGCTCTTCAACCGCCTCGCTGGTGATCACCGCCTGCACGCTCTGATCGCCCACCGCCAGCCTGACCGACGCCAGCAATCCTTCCTTGCGAATTTCCCGCACCGTGCCATGGAGTTGATTGCGTCCGCTGATTTTTAAAGGGGCGCTGGTTTCGCCCTGCGCCTTGGTTCCCGTCAGCCGGTTAATTTCCGATTCCGGTATGCGATAATGCCCTCCCGGTGTGCGCATGGCCTGAATTTTCCGGCTGTAAATCCATTGCTTCAGAGTTGGATATGAAATCCCAATCTGTTGTGCGGCATCATGCGGTTTAAACAATTTTTCTCTCATATTTATGCATATAATCATATGAAACCGTATTAAATCAATTGAAAAATAGTTGACAATTACGTACTCACAATTTAGTTGACAATTTCGCACTCAACCTGTAATCTGTAATTTCAATCGGGCCTGACAGGAAC
>JAKATS010000028.1 GCA_021818645.1 Acidobacteriota bacterium
GAAGATGAAGGAACTGATTCCCCGGCAGATGTTCGAGGTGCCGATCCAGGCAGCGATCGGCGGCAAAGTGATCGCGCGGGAAACGGTGAAAGCGATGCGCAAAAACGTGCTGGCCAAATGCTACGGCGGCGATATTACCCGCAAGCGCAAGCTGCTGGAAAAACAAAAGGAAGGCAAGCGGCGGATGAAAAAACTTGGCAAGGTAGAAATTCCGCAGGAGGCATTCCTGGCGGTGCTCAACCTCAGCGATTAAACAAAGAACATGCGAAATGATAAACGTCGCATAACTGCGTTGCCGTCGCTCAGCAATCCTCACGTACAAAAAAGTACGCTTGGGATGCCTCACTGCTTGCGCCTTGTTCTGCCCGCTACTCGTTTCGCCTAGACTATCTTTTCAGATTCCCAATGAACTATCAATAACAGCAATGGGCTCGATCCATCCCTCGCAATTTTCCCATCATGCGCATGGAACCCCGCACATTCAAATTTACATATCGGCCGCCGGCGTGGCTGCGCAACGGGCATAGCAACACGATCTATTCTTATCTGCGGCGGCGGCGGGTGGAGCTGCCCGCGGCGGAAGCGGTTTGGCTGGCGGCGGAGCCCGGGGTTGAGCTCTGCCTGGAAGTCAACTGGCAGCCCCGACCGGCGCCGGGGCTGCTGCTGGTGCACGGCCTCGAAGGCCACAGCAATGTGGGATATATGCGGGGCCTGGCGGCCAAAGCGTGGGAACGGGGCTGGCATGCGCTGCGGCTGAATGTGCGCGGCTGCGGCATATCAGAGGAGCGCTGCCGCTCGCTGTATCACTCCGGACTGAGCCAGGATGTGGATCGCGCCATCCAGTGGGCGGGGAGCCAGAGCCGGATCACAACACTAGCCGCCTGCGGCTATTCGATGGGCGGCAACATGCTGCTGCGCTACCTGGGACAGCAAGGTGAGCGGGCCGGCTGCGTGGCCGCTGTTGCTGTCTCACCCAGCCTGGACCTGGCCGCATCGGCCGACCGGCTGCACCTGAAGCGCAACTGGCTGTATGAACGCAGGTTTCTGCGCTCGCTGAAGCGGAGGGTCGAACGCAAGGCGCGGGCCTACCCGGAGATCTACCGCCTGCCGCCGCTTGATGAGATTTGCTCGATCCGCGACTTTGACGAACGCATCACCGCTCCACATATGGGATTCAGTGGAGCGGATGAATATTATTTTCGGGCCAGCGCGGCGCGAGTGGCGGACGGCATCCGCGTGCCGACGCTGATTCTGCATGCCGAAGATGATCCCTTTATCGTGATCACCCAGGAATCAAGACAGCGGCTAGAGGCCAACCCGGCGATTCGATTTATCGCATTCGACCATGGCGGACACTGCGGCTTCATGCAGCCCGGCCGGGAGCGGGAAGACGCCTATTGGGCGGAAAACCGGGTCATGGAATTCGCCGCAACATTTATTTAATGCGAAAGCGCCTGACGGTTATGAATCGCCCAGGCACATTTGGCCGGCACGGCTTTCATCGGCGGTCCGCCGCGCGAGCCGCAGGCGCAGGGGCCTTCGGTTTCAGCTTCGGTCATGCAGGAGCAGGATTGGGAGCCCAGGCAGGCGCAGACATAGACTACCGCGCTCTTTTTGGGTTTGGGCTTGCTGTTGAGGGCAAAAGCGGAAGCCAGCAAGGCCAGAGAAAGCAGCGCCGCAGCCAGCACCGGGCGAGAGGTGGAGTTCAGGATTTTCATAAACGGCTCCCAAACTTTCATCATGCATGGCAAAGCCTGCATGTCCATAACCATTTTCCGGCATCCAGATGTAACCAATTCTATTCATCAAATTAAATCCGTGATTCAGAAAAATCAAGTTCATCCGGCGACCGGTTTCCGCAACAATGGAGATCAGCAGGAATTCCATATGATTCGAGCCATACGGACAATTCTGGCGCCGGCTATGGCGCTTGGCTGTGGGCTGACGCTGTGGGGCGCGCGCGATGGCGCGCACCGGCCGCCGATTCGAGTGGTAGTAGCGGCCAACGGCACGGGCAACTATCCAACGGTTCAGGAGGCTATTGACCATGCGCCTCCGTCGGGGCCGCGGCGGCTGATTATCGCGATCGAGCCCGGCATTTACCGGGGACGTGTCTCGATACCGCGGGATCGCCCGCGGGTGACTCTGCTGGGGCTGGGACGCAGCCCCAAAGATGTGGTGCTGACCTATCATTTGAGCGCGCGGCAAGTGGGAGGGACATTTTTCAGCAGCACGGTGGATGTGGAGGGCGAGGGATTTCAAGCCAGAAACCTAACCATTCAGAACAGCTATGGACCGGGCTCGCAGGCGGTAGCGCTATCGGTGCACGCCGGGCATGCGATCTTCGACCGGGTGCGGCTGCTGGGGTACCAGGACACGCTTTATGCCGCCAGCGGGCTGCAATATTATCGCGACTGCATGATTCAGGGCGCGGTGGATTTCATTTTCGGCAATGCGACCGCGGTGTTCGATCATTGCCTGATCCGCACCATCGGGCACGGCTACATTACCGCCCAGAGCCGGCGGTCGCCGCGGGCCACGACCGGGTATGTATTTTACCGCTGCCGCATTACCGGCCATCGCGCTAAACCGGATGTGTTTCTGGGCCGGCCATGGCGGCGGTTTGCCCGCGTGGTGTACCTTGACTGCTATCTCGGACGCGCCATCCGGCCCAGCGGTTGGAATGACTGGGACCACACGGCTGCGAACCAGAAGACGGCCTGGTATGGCGAATATGGATCGCACGGCCCGGGCGCGCAGCCGCAGCGGCGGGCCGAATGGGCGCACGAGCTGACCCGGGCGCAGGCGCGCCAGTTTTTCCCCCAAGTCTTTATGCGAGCGCGCGGCTGGAATCCGTGGAGGGTGCTGATCCGATTAGAACGGGAAAAATAATCATCCTCACGTACAAGCCAAGTGCACACCGATGCCTTGCGCCCATAGTGCATAGCATGACAGCGGCGAATTATCAGCGATAGATTTCCTTGTGATGCCCTATACGGAGAACCAATAGCAACCAATCATTTTCTACAGTCTAATTTATAAGCCGGTTATTACCGGCGCGATATATCCAAAACCCGCCTAACCGTTCATGTAACAAATTCAAGGTCAAAATGAAATTCAAGCAGGAACGTACGTCAGCCGGACAACATCTTCACCGATTCGATCGCTGGCCACCAGGCGAAGCGGGGGGCGTGGTCCGGTGAAGAATGGTTGGCCATGACCGAGCACGACGGGGTGAAGATAGATTCGATACTCGTCAATCAGACCCGGGCTGGTTAAATTGCCCGCTAAAACAGGGCCGGCAACTTCGATCTCGCCTTCGTGCTGAGCTTTCACCCGGAGTATAAACGCTTCCAATTCGCCATGCACGAGAGTCGCGTTGGAGCCGACCGATTTCAAGATACGCGACACAACCCATTTCGGTTTGGCCCCCACGCCGCTGCGAATTCATGATCTCCCGCATCCCAGTCCGGACGATCATCGTCCCAATACTTCATGACCTCATACATTCCGCGACCATACACCATGCCGGACAGGCCGCGCAGCAGCCCAATGAAATGGTGAAAAAGCTCAGGCCGGGGCGGTCCTAATTTCTGGTGGTCAACGTAACCATCAAGCGACTGATTCAATTCATAGGCGAGCTTAGCCATAGAACAAGACCACTTCCGACCTTCAGAATAGCTTACGCGGACGCATCACACAGCACTCTGCAAGGCAGATCGTTCAAGTCCTGACACATTTCATCACTGGAGATGATTGTTTCCCGGGCGGGTTCGTGGCATGCTGGCAGTTTCCGGAGAAAACACCATGGCCGATGCCTCCAAAACGGGTCAGGATTTGATTCTGGCGGACAAAAAATATCTTTTCCCGGCGGTATTTCACTACTTCAGCCAGCCGCTGGTGCTGGACCATGCCAAAGACCAGTTCTGCTATGACGCTGATGGCAATGCCTACCTGGATTTTTTTGGCGGCATTGTCACGGTTTCAGTGGGCCACGCCAATCCGAAGGTCAATGCCGCGGTGCAAGCGCAACTGGAAAAGCTGACCCATGTTTCCACCTGCTTTGTGACCGAGCCGCAGGTACGGCTGGCGGAAAAGCTGGCGGCCATTTCTCCGGGAGGGAAGCTAAGCAAGGCGTATTTTACCAACAGCGGCACCGAGGCCAATGAAACGGCGATTCTGACGGCGCGGCTGCATACCGGGGCGAGCGAGATCATCGCCCTGCGCCACAGCTATCACGGCCGCAGCGCGCTGGCCATGGCCCTGACGGCGCATGCCAACTGGAAGCTGGGGCCGGCGCTGATGCCGGGCATTGTGCACGCCCACAACGCCTATTGCTACCGCTGCCCTTTTGGCGCCACCTACCCCGACTGCGGCGTACGATGCGCGCAGGATCTGGAAGAACTGATCCACACTTCCACCAGCGGCCGCATCGCCGGCATGATCGCCGAGCCGATCCAGGGCGTGGGCGGATTCATTACTCCGCCCAGGGAATATTTCAAGATCGCGGCCGGGATCGTGCGCAAATACGGCGGCCTGTTCATCGCCGACGAGGTGCAGACGGCGTGGGGACGGCTGGGCGGGAACTGGTTTGGAATCGAGAAATGGGGAGTTGAACCCGACATCATCACCTCCGCCAAGGGGCTGGGCAACGGGATGCCCATCGGCGTGACCATGGCGAAACCGGAGATCGCCGATTCGCTCAAGGGACTCACTATTTCCACTTTCGGCGGCAATCCGGTGACGACCACCGCGGCCAAGGCGGTGCTGGATTTTATTGAAGCGGAGAATCTGCGCCAGAACTGCACCCAAGTGGGCGAGTACCTGGGTGTGAAGCTGGAAGAGCTGAAGGAAAAATTTCCCCTGATCGGGGATGTGCGCGGCATGGGCCTGCTGCGGGCCATTGAGCTGGTGCGCGACCGCAAGAGCAAAGAGCCGGCGGCGGCGGAAACCAATCAACTGCTGGAAAAATGCCGCGACCAGCGCCTGCTGATAGGCAAAGGCGGATTGTACGGCAACGTTGTGCGGATCTCGCCGCCGATGAATATCGGCAAAGGCGATGTGGATGAATTCGCCGCGCGGATGAGCCAGGCGCTGGAAAAACTATAAATACAACCGCGACTAAACGCGGTGCGGCCGCCAATTCCTTCCGCTCCACGACGCACGGCTGAGACGCTGCGGAGCTATGCGAGATCGCAGGCCGAGGATCGGGATTCCTATTGGATCCCATCCGATGCCAGCCAGGTAATTATGGGCCTCTCCCCCATCTCCGAGGCTGAACCCTGAAATGGCGAAGTAAAAAAATGCCCCCCCGTCATTATCTTATTGCACGGTGATGGGGATGGAAGCGGTGCTGGTGGCGCCGCTGACGGTATAAGCAGTGACGGTCAGGCTATAGTTGCCGGCGGGCGTGCCCCCCGAAGGAGCTGGCGCGGGAGGGGCGGGCGCGGCGCCTCCGCCGCAGCCGGCGAGCAGCAAAGCTCCGGCGAGCAACGCAGCGAAGCGCACACGTCCACTGCGGCGTAAACCCCAGCCAAAAATTCCCAGACTGAGCATCCATATGCCGGCCAGAGCGGCTAGTCCTGACTCGGTTAAGGGGCCGGAGGTGGGCATGGGCGGGAGACTCGAGTTGGCGGTGGTGGTGAGGGTCAATGACGCCGAGCCGGTATTTGAGTTGGTGAAATCCACGACATTCGGAGCGATGGAGCAGGTGGTTTCGGAAGCGGGGCTGGAACAGGCCAGATAAACCTTGCCAGTAGTTCCGCTTGTCCCGGTCAGGCTCAGGGTGGTGGTTCCGCTCTGGCCGGGGGAGACGCTGAACCCATTGCCGGAGATGACGGGTGCGGGCACGGCAGAAGGCGAGTAAACGCGAACGTAATCCACCAGCATGGGCGCCGGAGAGGGGGTGGTGGCATCGGGAGGGCCGGGCCAACTGCCGCCTACCGCCAGATTGAGCAGCAGAAAAAATGGGTTGGGATTGCTGGCATCCTGGTTAAAGGGCCAGCTACCCGAGGCAGATGGGGTGATGGTGGCGAAGATGTTGGCGGGGCTATCCACGTAATACTGAATCAGGAAGGGAGACCAGATGACGCCATAGATATGAAAGCCGTTGGCCACGGTTTGGCCGGAGGGCAGATTATAAGGATTGCCGGTATTGAAGCCGGTCGCGTGGACGCTGGCCTGCACCGTGGCGGGGCCGAGGGGCGGAACATTTTCCATGATGTCGAGTTCGCCGCAGGCGGGCCAGCCCTGCGAAGAGATATCGCTGCCCAGCATCCAGAAAGCCGGCCACAGGCCGGCGCCCACGGGCAACTGCATGCGCGCTTCGATGCGGCCATACTGGGTAGTGAACAAGCCCTGGGTTTTCATGCGGCCGGAGGTCCAGGTACCGCTGGCGGTATGAATGGCGGCGATGACGAGATGGCCGTTGCCATCCTCATAGATATTGGGCTGAGTCGTGCTGCAGGGAGCGGTGTTATCGGCGGGCGGACAGTAGTATTCCTGTTCCTGGTTGCCCCAGCCGTTGTTATTGCCGGTTTCGTAGGTCCATTTGGCAGGATTGGGCGCGGAGCCGGCGGGGCCGTTGAATTCGCTCGACCAGACCAGGGTCCAGGTCTGGGCGGAAAGCGAGAGGGAAAAACCCAGGGTCAAGGCGAACAGGAATACGCTGATGGTAATGCGCGAATGGAAACGTTGCGGGTGCAAAGACATGGATTTTTCCTTAAACGGGCAACATTGTAGCAGGTTGGAGCGCATGAACAGCGTTCGTTTATAAAATGGATCTATGCCTCACTTGTTTGAGCCGTTGCGCCAGCGCGCAGTAGATTTCCGCAACCGGGTCGCGGTATCGCCCATGTGCCAGTATTCTAGCCAGGATGGATTTGCCAGCGACTGGCATTTCGTTCACCTGGGCAGCCGCGCCGCGGGCGGAGCGGCGGCGGTGCTGACCGAGGCCACCTCGGTTTCACCAGAGGGCCGCATCAGCCCCCAGGATCTGGGGATCTGGAAAGACGAACACATCGAAATGCTGGCGCGGATCACCCGTTTTATCAACGGCCAGGGCGCGATCGCGGGCATGCAACTCGCACATGCGGGGCGCAAGGCCAGCACCTGGGCGCCCGGCCAGGGAACGGGTGCGGTGGCGGTTGAGGCAGGCGGCTGGGTGCCGGTGGCTCCAAGCGCGCTGGCCTTCGCTCCGGATTATGCCATGCCGCGGGCGCTTGATGCAGCGGGCATCCGCAAGGTGATAGCCGATTTTGCCGCCGCCGCGCAGCGGGCGCTGACGGCCGGCTTTCAACTGCTCGAATTGCATGCCGCGCATGGATACCTACTGCATGAGTTTCTATCGCCGCTGAGCAATCAAAGAACGGATGCTTACGGTGGCAGCCCGGAAAACCGCTGCCGACTGGTTTGCGAAACGGTGGCCGCGGTGCGGGAGGTCTGGCCGGAGCGCTACCCATTGTGGGTGCGCATTTCTGCGACCGACTGGACGGAAGGCGGCTGGGACGTGGAGGCTTCGATTGAGCTGGCGCGGCGGCTGAGGCCCCTGAGCGTGGATCTGCTGGATTGCTCTTCGGGCGGCAATGTGGCGCAGGCGAAGATTCCCCTGGGAGCGGGTTATCAGACCGGCTTTGCCGAACGGATTCGCCGGGAGAGCGGCATGCCGACGGGGGCGGTGGGGATGATTACGGCGCCTGCGCAGGCCGACCATATACTGCGCAGCGGGCAAGCCGACATGATCGTGATGGCGCGCGAACTGCTGCGTGATCCCTACTGGCCGTTGCGGGCGGCGCGGGAATTGGGAGTGACGGCGGCCTGGCCGGTGCAGTATCTACGGGCGGCGCCGGCGGGAAGCACGGCACAGAACAAAATGCCGTAATTAAAAAGGAAGGGCTGTTGCTATCCGCCCCAATCCGCTAAGCGGAATGGGTTCCCCGGCACCGACCCGGCCGGTGCTGCATGGGGTACCGACTGTTAGCGTTACATGCCGGATAATAACCCAATGGCAAAGAAGCTGGAAGAATACGCGCTGGTGGCGCGACCCGAGCGGGATAACGTGGCGGTCATGATCACCGATGTAACGGCTCCCGGCGCGAAAGCCGCGCTCGAGGCGCAATGGCAGGGACGGGTGATTGCACTGCGGCCGCCGCTCCGCCGGGGCGCCAGCGTGGCGCTGTGCGATCTACAGCCGGGTGACGCGGTGATTTCGCTGGGTGCGCCTTATGGGATCGCGAAAGCGCCGATTGCGGCCGGCTCGGTGGTGGATGAACGAAATCTGGCGGCAGAGCTGCCAAAAGGCCTGAACCGGGGTATGGGAATGAGAGTGAAACACCAAGCTCCCCGGGCGCAGCTCGCACTGCCCGCGCAATTTTCGGGGTTTGCGCGGGAGGATGGGCAGGCGGGAACGCGGAACTACGTCGCGGTAGTGACCTCGGGATCGGA
>JAKATS010000084.1 GCA_021818645.1 Acidobacteriota bacterium
GCTTTGGCTGGTGGCTTCGGGTTCTGCCGTTTTATTTTCCTGAATCTCGGCCCGCAGTTTGGCAATGACGCGCTGATATGCGGCCGTACGGAAGCATTGTTTGCCCCTGGACACCTCCTCTGCCGCCGCCTGCAGTTGAGCCAGCCCCTCGCCTTCGTCCAGGCATCCGCCCGCTCCCGCTAAAATCAGCGTCTCTTCCAGTTCTGGATAGCCCGGCCGGTTGGCTTGCCCTATGACCAGCAGCCGTTCCGGGCCTTCTCCGGCGGTGCGCGCGCTCAGTTGTTCTGTTTCCTGGCTCTGTCCTTCCCACAACCATAGCCGTACGGTATTTGGGTTCACCGTCGGCGCTTTGCCGGCCGTTTTCTCGTTGGGGTTTGCCTGTGGGTCCTGCCGCTGCCAGCCCGATGTGGTTAGATATTCACTCACCAGTTGGCTTAGCATCTGCGGTCCATGCAGAATGACAAAGCCAGGTTTAACCTTGATCTTCACCCGCGCCTGCGCGCTTTTATGCATACGCCCCTCCGCGTTGCTGTGGCCTGATTACTGAGGCTTGGTTTTTGTTTCCTTTCTACCAGTACTAACCACTACACTACTCAGGCCTAATACCCAAGTCAAATAAATTCTGTATGGACCAGTACTTCATGCCAATAGATTTTATGTTTCCACAATGACAATATTCGTTTCAATTTGATAGCGAGGGTGCCTGAACGGGAATCACCTTTTGGGACTCAAAGAACGGAGGTCTGTCGAAGGCATCACGGCCGCCATCAGTATTCGCAAAAACCAGTCTGCGGCCCGCGATCTCGCGCTTGTGCTGCCGTGCGGTTCGACTGTGAATGCTGAAGAAAGCGGAAGCGCCGCATTTCCGGCCTGGACAAATGCTGCAAAACTGTCCGGCTACCATTACCCACGATAAGCAAACCTGGCCGGCGCAGGTTTGGTTTCTGACCGAGCGCACCGCCCGCATCCTGTGCCCCGCGCTTCCCGCCTGGCCGATGTCCGAAATTCGCTCCCTCGAGGTCGTGCTCGCCTCCGACTCCGCGGGCCGGACGGTTGCCCGTTTCGAGGCCATCCAGGTGCAAGCCAGCACCGAGGCCGGTTATCTTGTCGCCCTGCATCCCCGTGGCCGCCTGCGCCGTCTTGCCAACCCGTAAGAGCCGCATAAGTACTAATTCCAATAAAGGTTTGACTTGCGGCCATTGCAACGCCATATTCTCATTGATGTGTAGTGTGTTGAAAGTGTGTTGAAGGCAATTTCGTTCTTGGAAATCATGCATTTTCGGGAGATTCAAATGCGCATCACACGCCCAGTCATTCAGGCCATCGCGATTCTCATGACCGTTGCCATCGCCGCGCCCTTCGGCTTCGGCCTTACTCCGGGCATGGTATTGGCTTCGGCCAATGGCGCCTATCTCAACGCCGCGCCCGCCGCTGCCGGCCTCGTCGCCCGTCCCGGCGACCTGCTGCGCACCGCCTCGGCCGGCTCGGCCCGGCTGAATCTCCCCGCCGGCTCGGTCCAGTTCGGCGCCCGCACCCTGGCCCGGGTCGAGTCCCGTGGCCTCTATCTAAACCGCGGCTATCTGCGCGTGCGCGGGTCCGTTCCGGTTTCCATGCGCGCCCACCAGCTTATCCCCGCTCCCGCTTCGCTCTTTGAAGTCACCCGTCTGCCCAGCGGCCTCACCTACGTCAGTGTGCGCCGCGGCTCGGTGACCATTTCTGGTTTTGCCCATCCCATTGCAGTTGCCGCCGGAACCTCCGCCCGTTTTGACCAGGCCCAGGCGGCCGGCGCCGCTGGCGCGGCCACGGCAGGCACTGGCGCGGTGGTTGGCATTGGTTTGGCCGTCGGCATTGCCGCCGCGGCCGCCGTCGCGGTCGGTTTAATCACCTATAAAGCCTCGCAGTGTAGCGGTTGTGTTCCCGCGCCCGTGTCGCCGGTTCAGTAACGTTTGCAATCGCAAGCAGTCAGCGTATTGACTGTGGGGCCTGGATTCTTACCCGTCTCCTCCCATGCCGTATCCAGGCCCCATTCTTAAGCTCAGCCCGCTAACAATCCGCCTTTTGCATCATTAGGCTTCCGTCGCTCATGCCCGGCCCGCGCCATAGGGCAAATTCGGTTCCAATCTTTGCCGGCATCCTGGTTGTGCTGCTCGCGGGGCTAGGTGAATGTTGGGTGGTTCGGCAATGGTGGTATAACCATCTGCTTCTTCAAAAGCGCGATCAATCCGCCATTCAGGCTTGGCCCGGGAATCCCGAAGCCTGGCGCCGTTGGGCCATGCGGCATCCGGAATCGCCTCAGGCTATCTCCGCCGCCCGGCATGCGGCGCAATTGGCGCCCGCTAACTGGCGCAACTGGTATGCGCTCGCGCTGGCCCAGAATCAATGGGGCCATACAAAGGCAGCCCAGCACAGCCTCAACGCCATGGTCGCCCGCGCACATCTTTTCCTGCCCCGTTGGCTTAATGCCAATCAGGCCTTATTGCAAGGCCAGTCTTCTGTGTTTTGGCGCCGTGCGGCCAGCACCCTGGCCATCGCGCCACCTTCCCGCATGCCAAAAGCCCTGGCCCAATGCCGAGCCTTTGCCAATGGTCAAAATGCGCCATTGCGCCATTTATTGCGCCAGTCTTTGGCGCTGGCCCAATCATCTCGGCAGCGTCTGTCTTTAAACCTGGCCTTCCTTGCCGCATTTGGATCTTCGGGAGATTCCAGTGTGGATAATCTGGCCTGGCGCGAATTGGTTTCACTTCCGCTCACCCGCCCGCAGCTTGCCCGCGTTTCCCGCATGGCCTGGCGCAAAATAGCTTCGTTTCTGGCGCAAAATCATCCCCGGCGTGCCTTGGCCCTCTGGCACCGTGGTTTGTCTCATAAATGGTTTAATCCCGCTCAGGGTCCGATGCGTTCACAATTTGTCACCGGTGGGAATTTTTCTCGTTTTCCTTCCCCGCATCCTTTTGCATGGAGCGTCTGTCAGCGCTGTGGCGTCTGGTTCAGTCGCGATGTCATCTCCGCGCCTCTGGCCCTTGGCCGGGCCGCCACTGCCTTGCGCCTGCACTTCCGCGGCATTCGGTCGCAATCCGCGGTGCTGGCCTGGCAGCCCGTAATTTTGCCCGCCAACACCGGGCTGACATTATCCGCGGTGTCTCTCATTCCCATCTCCTCGCGGCATACGGGGCTGTCTTTGCGCGTGGTGGGTCCGGTCGGCAATTCCTGTGTTCGTCTGCCGCTTCCGCCCTCGTCCGCGCCCCTGCGCTCGTCCATATATTGGCTAACCGGCCCTGGGGTGCGGCGTGATGTCTTGCAGCTCGTCTATGCCCGTCCGCTGGGTCAAATGCCTTTGACCGCTACGGTAAAAATCACTGCGGTATCCCTGCGCCCCGGTCCGGGTATAGGTCCGGTTAAGGGTCTTCTGCCGCTCCCGTTCAATGGACCGCGGGCCGTTCCAGGTTGCGGATAGTTCTCTTCGCTGCCCACCTCATGTCCGCGCTCCGCCCTTTCCGTTTGACGTCAGCTATGCAAGCTTTCGCGCTCTGGACTCCGTTATCGGTGATCGTTATTCTGGCCGGTGTATTGGGTGGCGTCCAGCAGCGTTGGTATTTGCCGGCCTATGCCGTTCTGTTCGCGCTGTTGATATTTTGGTGTATCTGGGCAATGTGGCCAGCGTCCGCTTCTGGTGCGTTGCCTTTCGATCAGTCTGGTTGGCGAGCCTTCGATCTTTGTCTTTTAGGGCTGTTGCTGCTGCCTTTCCTGCAGCTTGCCTTGCGCCGCGCCGCCAATCCCGCGCGGACGGAAAGCTCGTTTCTCCACATGCTGGCCGCCGCGGCGGTGTTTTGGCTCTGGCGTATGCGCCGCTGGACGCAGCGTGAATTCGAATTGCTGGCCGGAATTTTTGCCAGCCTTGCCGGCTTTTTTGGCCTGTCCGCCATGTTGCAGCGTCTTCTCACGCCCAATCATATTTGGGGCGTCATCCATATCGTTTCGGCCCCTCCCATGGGCAGCTTCGTGGATCATGACGACTTCGCCGCCTGGATTGGCTTGCTCTTTCCCTTGGCTCTCTGGCGTGCGGTTCGCCCCGCGCGTGGCGCCCTTCGCGCCCTCTGGATACTAAATGCCGCGCTCGCCTTTGCCTCTGTCATCGCCTCCGCTTCGCGCGGAGGCGCGATCGTCATTTTGTTGGAGCTGGCCGCCTTCTTAATCTGGCGCTGGCGCTTCGCACCCATGCCCCGGCCCGCCGCATCTGCGCTTCAATCCCCCAGGTCTCCGTCCCGGTCCTTATGGGTTTTGTCTTTGGTTTTGCTGCTCTACGCCGGGCTGGCGGGCGTGCGTCCGCTCTGGCATAACTTTCTTGATTCCCGCATCTCACTCGCCCAGCGTCTGTCCTTTGCTGGCGTGGCGCTGCGCATGGGCGCGCATCATCCCCTCTGGGGCTATGGCCTGGGTTCTTGGCTCGATGTCTCACCCGCCTTTTTGCGCATGGACTCTGGCCTTCTTTTGAACTTTGCCCATTGCGATCCGGCGCAGTGGTTCGCCGATGCGGGCCTCATCGGCTGCGCGCTTCTGCTCGCCCTTGGCACGGCCTATCTCTGGTCTTTGCGTCAATCAGGCTTGTCGCAGTTGCGTTTCGTGATATTGCTGGCGCTGTTTGGCTTCGTGGCCCATTCGTTCATCGAGTTCGTCTTTCACATTCCGGCATTATTCCTGCTTTTCACGGCTCTCGCCGGCCTGGCCGCCGCCCCGCGATGGGTGGCCAATGAGAGTTTTGCAGATTAATGAAATTTGAATCGAGTGGGAATTAAGTCATTTCAATCTTACGCCGCTATGCGGCGCTGATCCCTTCGCGGTTAATCATTATCATGGCCACTTCCGCCCCAGCCCGCATTCAGCCTGATCTGCAGGCGCTGATCGCCGCCCGCACCGCCCAGGTCGGCATCATCGGACTGGGCTACGTCGGTCTGCCCCTGGCCTTGACCTTTCATCGTGCCGGCTTTCCCGTCACCGGTTTTGATATTGATCCGGTCAAGGTAGCCCGCCTCAACGCCGGTGAAAGCTATCTCCGTCATCTGGGTGCGGACGCCGTCCGTGCCGCCCGCGCCGCCGGCCGCTTTGCCGCCAGCGCCGATTTTTCCGTTCTCGCCCGCATGGACGCCATCATCATCTGCGTCCCCACTCCCTTGAACGAGTCCCAGGAGCCTGATCTCAGCTACATCGAGGCCACCTCCCGCGCCATTGCCCATACCCTGCGTCCCGGCCAGTTGATCGTGCTCGAAAGCAGCACCTATCCCGGCACCACCGAAGAGGTGGTCCTGCCCATCCTTGCCGCCACTGGCCTCGGCTGCGCTCCCGGCCATGCCGCCGCCGGCGATTACTTTCTCGGTTATTCGCCCGAGCGCGAAGATCCCGGCAATTCCCGTTTCGCGACCGCGGCCATTCCCAAGCTGGTGGCCGGCGTCAATCCCGCTTCTGCCGCCCTGGCCGAGTCTCTCTACGCCGCTGCCTTCCAAAAAGTCGTGCGCGTCAGCTCGCCCAAAACCGCGGAAATGGCCAAAATCCTCGAAAATACCTACCGCGCCGTCAATATCGCCCTCGTCAACGAGCTGAAGCAGCTTTGCCTCCGCATGGGCATTGATATCTGGGAAGTCATCGAAGCCGCCGCCACCAAGCCCTTCGGCTACCACCCGTTTTATCCCGGCCCTGGCCTGGGTGGCCATTGCATCCCCATTGATCCGTATTATCTGGCTTGGAAGGCCAAGCAGCACGACTTCACCGCCCGCCTTATCTTCCTCGCCGGCCAGATTAATACCGAAATGCCCTACAAGGTCGTGGAAGCCGTCATCTCCGGCCTCAATCGCGCCCGCAAATCCGTCAATGGAGCCCACATTCTCGTGCTCGGCGTCGCCTACAAGAAGGACATTGATGATCTGCGCGAATCCCCGGCCGTGAAAATCCTCGGCCTTTTGCGCGAGCTCGGCGCCGATGTCGCCTATCACGATCCCTATTGCCCGCGCCTGCACGCCGGCCGGCAAAATGCCTTCACCCTCGCATCCGTCGCCTTTGCCCCTGCTGATGCTGCTCAGTATGACTGCGTTCTGGTCGCGACTGACCATTCCGGCCTCGACTATGCCGCCATCGCCGCGTGCGCGTCTTTGTTGATTGACACTCGCAACGTCACCCGTGGCCTCGATGCCGCCAGCATCATCCGCTGCTGAGCATCATTGTTAATTTTCAAATTTTCATGTCCGCCGTTCCCGAATCTCAATTAGCTCCCGCATCGGAACCGGCACTGGCTCCGTTGCCTTCGGCGCCGTCTTCGCCATCTTCCAGTTCCTGGCAGGACCATGCCCTGCTCAATTACTGGCTGGCTGTGCGCCGTCATCTCGTCCGCATCGCGGTTTTTGTCACCGTCACCGTGATCACCACGGGTCTGTTGGTTTTGCGTCTGCCGAAGCAATACCAATCCACGGCCGTTGTACGTCTCGATCCCAGCACCCCCAGCGCCAATGTTGGTAATCATTCGGGCAATGGCTTCTTCGGCAATATGATTGGTTTGCTGGCCACGGATCGGGCGGAAATCATCAGCCCCGCCGTGCTGCGGCCCGTGCGCCATAAATTGCATCTGAAAAAAAATCAAGGCTACAAAATTCGGGCCAATCAGCCCGGGGGCACCTTTCTTTTAAACATTGTGTGCCGTTCTCAATCCCCTCGCCAGTCGGCCCGCATCGCCAACGCCGTCGCGGCCGAATTCATCAACCACGAATACCATACCCGCTCCGCCGCGTTGCTGAATCTCTCTGGCTACATGCGCCAGCAAATCGAGCAGTTGCGCGCCCGCATGGAGCGCAGTCAGCTCGCGCTCCATCGCTACGCCCGCTCCAACGGCATCGCCAACGTCCGGAACACTCTCAAGCTCATCACCCAGAAGCTCGTCTTTCTCCAGGCGGATATGGAAACCGAGCAAGCCCGCCAGCGCAAGCTCCAGGCCAATCTGGAATTGGCCCGCCAGGGCAATCTCGATGCCCTGCTGGTCTCGAGCCGCGGACAGTCCCTGGCGCCTTTGGTGCAAGCCGTACAATCGGCCCAAATTAAATTCGCCCAGTTGGCCTCGCGTTTTGGTCCGGGCAATTATCTCTATGTCCAGGCTAGCCGCAATCTGCGTCTCTTGCGTGCCAATCTCGCCCGTGCTGAAGGCCACGTTGCCCTCCAGATCCGCGCCGAGGCCAAAGCCAATGCCCTGCAGTTGGCGCTCACCCGTCGCCAGTTGGCTTCCGCCTCTGCCCAATTGGCTGTCTTCAATAACAAAACCGTGCAATATGGCATTCTCAAGCACGAGGCCGATTCCAACCAGACTTTGTACGACAATCTGCTGCAGCGCCTTAACTCCGCCGATATCAGCGCCGGTTATCGTTCTACCGCCCTGCGCATCGTGGACTCCGCCCGTCCCAACCCCGTTCCCGTTTTTCCTCGCATCGGTTTGTCGCTTTTGTTGGCTTTTCTGCTCTCATCCATCGCGGGCGTCGCCGCGGCCATCGCCATGACCGGCCTTGACCGTACTTTGCGCGATCCTGAAACCGCCAGCCGTTCCGTGGGTGTGGCCACATTGGCCTCTCTGCCTTTTGCCACCGATAATCGCGATCTCGAATCGTTGCTCATGTCGGGCGGCCAGTTGGCCCTGCGCCACCGCTCCCAGTTTGCCGAGGCCGTGCTCGGCCTGCGTTCCACGCTCCTGCTCAGTTATCCCGGCCTTAGTTCTCTCGCCATAACCAGCGCCCAGCCCCGGGAAGGCAAATCCACCGTCTCCGTCAATCTCGCCTGCGCCTTCGCGCTCATGGGCAAGCGCACAGTATTGATTGACGCCGATATCCGCCGCCCCGAAATTCACCGTTTGTTGCATCTTTCAAACCATGCCGGCCTCAGCTCCGTCCTTTTAGGCGAAGCCATGCTTGATCGGGCTTCTCAAGCCGGTCCCGTGCCCGGTCTCACCGTTCTGACTGCTGGCCCGTCGGTCATGAATCCTGGTGAATTGCTGGGCAACGGCATGGCCCGGCTCGTCGAGGGTCTCAAATCGAAGTTCGAGATTGTGCTCATTGATACCCCTCCCATGCTCGGTTTTGCCGATTCGCTCGGCATCAGCGCCATCGTGGACTGCATGCTGCTCGTCGCCCGTGCCGGCGAAACCCCTCGCGATCTCGTCCGCGCCGCACTCCAGCAGCTCCAGCAGGTTCGTGCCCGCGTCGCCGGTCTGGTTCTCAATGGCGTCAGCCACGACATGAGTTATCACTATTATTATCATCGTCACTATTACAGCCGCTATTATGGCGAAGACCGTGCGGATCGGGAGGCGCTACGCCAATCCGCGGGAGAAAGCCAATGATCCGGTCGGTGCTTCAAAATCCACGTCTGGTTCATGCCCGCCAGCATCTTGCCTGGATAGTTCCAGATG
>JAKATS010000106.1 GCA_021818645.1 Acidobacteriota bacterium
AGGTGGCGGACATGTTTCTGGCCAAAGGCCAGGTGATTGTGAGCCATCATGGCCGCAATTCGCCCGATCAGGTTTACACCGCGCTGCACGGCAATCATGGGTACAACTATCCGATGGTGGTGCTGGTCAACAACGATACCGCCAGCGCCGCCGAGATCGTCACCGGCGCCCTGCAGGATCACGACCGCGCATTGGTGGCCGGCCAGACAACCTTCGGCAAAGGCCTGGTACAGACCGTGTTTCCGCTCAGCGACAACACCGGCCTGGCGCTGACCACCGCGCATTACTACACCCCCAGCGGCCGGCTGATCCAGCGCAACTACACCGGAGTTCCGCTCTACGATTACTTCTGGGCCCATGACAATCCCACACCGCTGGACAAGCGCCAGATCAAATTCACCGATACGGGCCGCATCGTCTATGGCGGCGGCGGCATTACCCCAGATATCCATCTGCCCCGGCCGCGGCACAACGACTTTCAAAAAGATCTTTATCCCGACATGCTGACCGACCGATTCCTGGAATATACCGACGGCTACCTGGCCCGCCATCCCGCCCTGCCGCGGGACTGGAAGCCGGGCCCGGAGGTGCTGCGCTCATTCCGGGCGTTTCTGATCCGCAAGCGCATTCCCTTCACGCCCCAGGAGTTGAAGGCCAACGCCGCCTGGATTCTGCTGCAGGTGCGCGAGCATGTGATGACCACTTTATACGGGCAAAATCAGGGGTTGGAGATCCGCTACCGCCATGACCCGGAAGTTCTGGCATGCCTGAAAGCGCTGCCGCAGGCCCAAGCCCTGGAACAGCGCGCGCTCAAGGTTCTGGCCGAGCGCCAGCAGCACAGCCCGGTTGTGAATTGATGACCATGAACCCTAGAAGCATTCCATGGATACCCTGAAGATGTACACCACGTCCTGGTGCGGCGACTGCCGGCGCGCCAAGGCCTATCTGCAATCCCGCGGCATCGCCTTTGAGGAGATCAATATTGAAGAATCCGAAGGCGCGGCCGAACGAGTGGTACAAAATAACGGTGGCAAGCGCAAGGTGCCGACCTTTGAAATCGCCGGCCGGTATTTTTCCTGCAGCCCCTTTCAAGCCAGTGTGCTCGACCGGGAACTGAATTTAACGCCGACCCCCTAGAGCAGCGGAAAGCAGTTGTTCAGCCGCCCGACTGCGCCAGGCCGGCGGATTCGCCTTTCAGCAATTCATGGTGGACGGTCTGACTGGCCAGCACCGCCTGGGCGGTGGCGGCCATGGGACGGCGATGGCGGCGGCTTTCATTCTGCAGCCGGCGGTAGGCTTGTTCCTCGCTGATGTTCAACTGCTGCTGCAAGACGCCCTTGGCGCGCTCGATCAGTTTGCGGGTGGCGAGCGCATCCTCGTGCTGAGCGCAGCGCTGGGCCAGGGATACATTTTCCGCCGCCAGGCGCGCCCGCTCGAGGGCTTCGCCGGCCAGCAGACCGAGCAGGCTGATGGCCTGAATTTCATCCGGCGCGTGCGGGTGTTTTTCCCGGTGCTGCAGATTCATCACCCCCAGCACCCGGCCGGCGTGCAGCATGGGGGCCGAGAGCATGGCCTGATAGGTATCTTCCGGCAGGGCGGAATAAAACTTGAAGCGAGGGTCATGCATGGCATCGGAGGCGAGCGCCACCGGACGGCGCTGCTGGGCCACCCAGCCGGTAATGCCTTCACCGATGCGCAGGCACAGCCGGCCGACTTCATCAGGATGCGCATTGGAAGAAGCGCGCAGCACCAGGTCCCGGCTGCTCGGCTCATAGACATAGATGAAACAGGAATCGGCGGTGGTCGCTTCCAGGCAGGTATCCACCAGGTCGCGGGCCAGGACGTCAATCTCCTGCTGCCGCTGCAGTTTTTGCGCCGCCCGCAGCAGCATATCCAGCCAGCGGTTTTCGCCGGCCGAGACTTCAGGGGCAGGGGTGAATTCCCGAGGCTCGCTCATGGCTTGAGCATAAGCAGGCCGAGCGGCCGGCGTCCAATTGATTGTTTGAATCGGCGCGATTCGAGAAAGCGGCGCCCCCGGCGCGGCCAGGGCGAGACAACGCTATCCCATATCTTCTCCTTTCCAAAGAGTTAGAGCGGAAACCGGAAATAGCGTTCCGCATTGGCAAAACAGATATCGCTGACCAGGCCGCCGACCAGATCCCAATCCATGGGCAACTCGCCCGATTCCATTTCCCGGCCCAAAAGATTGCAGAGCACGCGGCGGAAATACTCATGCCGGGGATAGGACATATAGGAGCGCGAATCGGTGGTCATGCCGATAAAGTGCGCCAGCAGGCCGAGATTGGAAAGCGCATTGATCTGCCACTCGATGCCTTCGCGCTGGTCAAGAAACCACCAGGCCGGCCCATGCTGCAGC
Source organism: Acidobacteriota bacterium (assembly GCA_021818645.1). GTDB lineage: Bacteria > Acidobacteriota > Terriglobia > Terriglobales > SCQP01 > JAKAZV01. The sequence continues at coordinate 2,378 of JAKATS010000106.1, forward strand.
TTGCCGGGCACCGAGGCATCCTGAAAACAGCCCGCCACGGCGGCGAAGGCATAGTTATCCGCCGGGTTGAGGTTGAACAGCACCATGCGGGGCAGCGAGTTCTCCTCGGCCAAGCGGCCTAAAAAGACCGCCAGCGACCGGGTGTGGGAGATATCGTCAATGGCGTCAAAGCCGGAATCGCGGCCCAGGCGCGCGAACATGGCGGTATTGATATCGCGCAGGGCGCCGAGATGCAGAAACTTGGCCCAGCCTTTTTCGGCATCGAGGCGGGCGAGGTAGAGCATCAGGAAGCCGTTCAGACGCCGGGCTTTTTCCGGATCGAGCGCACGGCCGGCGCGCAACTCGGCGAAGCCGCGCGCGGCTTCGCTTTCACCGGCAAATTCGGTCGGGCAGACGGCGATGCCATGGTCCGAGCTGCGGCAGCCGGCATCGTGAAACGCCTGATGCCGGAGGCGGACCGCTTCCAGGACATCGGCCAGGGTGCGAATCTCGGTATTGGCCACGGCGCCGAGCCGGTCGAGCCAGGCATTCAGATCTTCCACCCGTTCGAGCCGCAGCAGGCCGTCGGGACGGAAGCTGGGAAAGACGCCGGTCGAAAGCCCCGAGCGCGCCAACTCATGATAGAGATCGAGCGGGTTGGCCGGATCCTCGACCGGGCTGACCACCCGCACGTTAAATTTTTTCAAAATGTCCCGCGGCTTGAGTTCGGGCAACTGTTCCATCATGGCCGCCCAGATGGCGGGCGCAGTTTTGGGGTTAAGCGGGGCGGAAATGCCGAAGTAGCGCTCCAGCTCAAGATGGGTCCAGTGGTAGAGCGGATTGCGGAGGGTATGCGGCACGGTGGCCGCCCAGGCAAGAAATTTTTCGTAAGCCGGGGCGTCGCCGGTGCACAGCCGCTCATCCAAGCCGTGCGCCCGCATGGCCCGCCATTTGTAATGATCGCCGGCCAGCCAGAGGTGATGGGGATCGCGAAACGGCTGATTGGCGGCGATGACCGCGGGCTCCAGATGACAATGAAAATCCAGCAGGGGATGGGACGCGGCGTATTCGTGATAGAGACGCTGCGCGGCGGCAGAATTCAACAGAAACGATGGATGGATGAGCGCCATATTTTTCACTGCGTTTCCTTCTCACCTTCAGGTCGAAGCCAAATGGTTTCAGCGGATGAGCCAAGTGAATTATTCGGCGGTTTCAGGATGCCGGGGAATCAGACCCGGCGGCGGAGTTTTCCAGCGCTGCCGGCAGGCGAAGCCCGGCAAAGGCCGGGCCGGTGAACCCGCGCGAGACAAGCCCAAAACCCGCACATCCGGCCCGCTTATCCGGAGATTGAACGGGCCAGAGAGCAGCCGCAGCCGCGCATGCCGGGCCACAACCCGGATACGCCGCGGCGCATTGACGGTTACATTGCGCAGCCGCAGACCGAGCGGATGCCGGGCATCGTAGCCAATCAGTTCGATGGTTCCCGGAGCTTCGATGCGAACGTTATGCAGAGAGATATCGTGATACCAGGGAATGCGATCGGCTGCCCGGCCATGGTAAGGATAATGGGTATCGAAGATCAGCGGATACCGGCTGTTGCGGATGCAGATGCTGCGATAGCGCACATCGGAGACCACCCCGCCGCGGCTGCGGTTGGATTTGATGCGCAGCCCATTGACGGCGCCATCGAGGGTGACATTGCGCACCCGCACCGCATGCACTCCGCCCCAGGTTTCACTGCCGATGGAAACCCCGTGGCCGGTGAGGCAATGATCGTGGGCGACAGTGACCTGCGCCAGCGGTCCCGAGCCGTTCGACTTGAGGCAGATATCATCATCGCCGGTATGAATCCAGCAATGCACGATGCTGGCCCGCTGCGAGCTGATCAGATCAATGCCGTCGGTATTGCGCGCCCGGGCGGGGGCATAAATCTGCACTCCCCAGGCGGTAAAGCCGCGGCCATCGGCAAAGAGCACATGAAAATTCGGGGAGTTGCGCAAGGTCACGTCATAGAGCGTGAAATGGCGGCAATGATTGAGGACGAGCAGGCGCGGGCAGTTCTGGTTGAGGTTCAGCTTCTGGGCCCGGCGGGCGATCTGCCACCAGGTGCTGCGGCGGCCCCGGATGATTGCGCCGCCGCGGCCATCCAGCATTCCCGGCCCCATGAGCGCGGCATCGCGGATGTGATCGCCGCGCAGCAGCGGGCGGCAGCCGCGACCATTGCGGTTGATGACGCCGCAACTGCCGGGGGAACGATCGAACAGGCGCGGATTGCGCGCCAACAGCAGCCGCACCCCGGCGCCGAGGCGCAGGGTGACGCCGCTGCGGAGCTGGAGCGGGCCGCTGACAAACGCGGTGCGCCGGCCCTGCGCCACCAATTCCACCGCCCGGCCCCAGGGGCAGCGGTCAAGCGCGGCCTGAATCCGGGCGGTGTCGAGGCGGGCGGCTTGAGCGGCGCTCAAGCCGCCCCGGTGATTTAACTGCAACCGCGCCGGCAAACGGATGGCGGTGGGAGGGAAATGCGGCTGAGGCAAAGGCCGCGGGTCCTGGGCGGCGAGCCGCGGGATCAAAGCGGCAAAACCCAGCCCGCAGAGCAAACCCAGCGCGAGGCGGAGCTTGCGGGAGTTGTTGCGATGTCGCGGCATCAGGAGTGTGACCCGAATGTGATCATGTCGGGCGGTTTCGTAGAGTGTCAATGCTGATTTTCTAAAGCGATGATTTCTCAGTCCTGAATACATTCGTTTCGCAAATGACTCCGGCCATGGATCAGAGGATACAAACAGACGATGAACCCGGTATGATTTGCAGATGCCATCGGCACCCCGCACACTGCCGCTGCTGCTGCCCGGCCTGCGCCTGCGCGGCGATGCGCCGCGGCTGTATGCCAAGGCCGAAGGCCGATGGCAGCCGCTGAGCTGCCGCGGATTTTACGACCAGGTGCGGGCCGCGGCGGCCGGGCTGGAACGGGTGGGGCTGCACGCGGGGGAACGGGCGGTGCTGCTGGCCGAAAGCAGCCCGCAATGGCTGATTGCCGATTTTGCCTGCCAGGCGTTGGGCGCAGCCAATGTTCCCGTGTATCCCACCCTGACGGCCGAGCAGAGCGCCTATCCCGCGCGCCACAGCCGGGCCCGGCTGGCGCTGGTTTCCCATCAGGCGCAGCGGCAAAAACTGGAAGCGCGGGCGCATGAACTGCCGGAATTGCGCTGGATTGTCTGTTTTGACGAGAGGGATGAGTTTGCCGACCTACCCGCCGCGGGGATTACGCGGCTGCGCTGGCGCGAACTGCTGGCCACGCCGCCGCTGCCGGAAGAAGCATTCGAGGCGCGGCTGGCGGCCATTGCGCCGGAGCAGGTGGCGACCCTGCTCTATACCTCCGGCACCACGGGCGTACCCAAGGCGGTACCCCTTACCCATGCCAATCTCTGCGCCAATCTGGAACAGACGACGCGCGCCTTTGAGGTGGGACCCGGCGACCGCAGGCTTTCGGTGCTGCCGCTTTCGCATATTACCGAACGTCATCTGGCCTATCTCGACATGGTCTGCGGGATGACGACCTGGTTTGCCGAAAGCACAGAAGCCATTGCAGCCAACCTGCGCGAGGTGCGGCCCACGGTCCTGGCGGCGGTGCCGCGCATGTATGAAAAAATCGCCGCGGCGGTGCGGGTCGAGGCGGCGGCGCGGCCCAAGGCGCTGCAAAAAGTATTTGCCTGGGCCCAGCGCACCGGCCGGCGCATGGCGCCGTACCGGCTGGAGGATCGGAGTGCGCCGTGGGGATTGCGGCTGGCCGATGCGCTGGCCGACCGGCTGGTTTACCGCAAGCTGCGGGCGCGGCTGGGCGGCCAACTGCGCATTGCGATGGCCGGGGGCGCGGCGCTGGCGCGGGAAACGGCGGAATTCCTGCTGTGGCTGGGCTGGCGGCTGGATCAAGGCTATGGGATGACGGAAACCTCGCCCGTGATCGCCATGAGCCGGCCGGGCGGACGCCGCCTGGGCTCGGTGGGCCGGCCGATGGCCAATCTTGAAGTTCGCATCGCCGAGGACGGCGAAATTCTGGTGCGCGGGCCTTCGGTTTTTGCCGGATATGAGGGCGACCCGGAGGCTACGGCGGCGGCGTTCTCCGAGGGCTGGTTTCATACCGGCGATCTGGGGCAACTGGACCCGGAAGGGTTCCTGTATATCACCGGGCGCAAAAAAGAGCTGCTCAAGACCGCGGGCGGCAAGTTCATATCGCCGCAGCCGCTGGAAGACAAGCTCAAGGCCTCGCCGCTGATCGCGGAGGCGATGGTGGTGGGGGAAGGCCGGCCGTATGCCAGCGTGCTGATTCAGCCTGACTTTGCCGCACTTGAAGCCCGCGCCCGGCAGGCCGGCTGGCGCTGGCGCGATCGCGCCGAGCTGTGCGCCCTGCCGGAGACGCACGCGCTGTATGCGGCCGAGATCGAGGCCCTGAACCGCACCCTGGCCCGCTTCGAGACGCTGAAGCGGTACCTGCTGCTGGAGGAAGAATTCAGCGTGGCGGGCGGCGACCTGACCCCCACGCTGAAGCTGCGCCGCAGCGTGATTGAGGCCAAATACCGCGCCCGGCTGGATGCACTGTATGCACGGTGAAGACGCGGCATGGCTCCCCCCGAGCGCCCCCCTGCCTCGTCCGGAGCCGCCCCCGGCCGGGCCTGGCGCAGCCAGCCGCCGGCCCAAGTTTTTTAAATACACCCGATATAATGAATCGTTTTGCATTTTCCCCTTCCGGCACGCTAGCCTAGCTTGTTCCCGATTTACCGGCGAAGTCAGCTTGGCCGGATGACTCCAAACGAGGCGACCATCAGCTTATGTCGAATGAACTGCGCAGCTTTCTCACGCTTTCCTATGAAGAACTGGAAGAGCTCAACCTCAAGGCCAAGGAAGAGCGCAAAAACCGCGTATCTTCCGAGCAAATCCGCGAAACCCGTCTCAAGTATCTGGCCGACGAAAAGCGGATCAAGGCGGTCACGGTGCTGTTCAGCGACCTGGAAGGCCGCCTGCACATGCTGGATTACGACAAGAAGTTCCTGCTCAAAAGCTGGGACAATCTTACCTTTGACGGCAGCTCGATCCGCGGCTTTACCGCGCAGCGGGAAAGCGACCTGCGCCTGGCCCTTGACTGGCCGGCTTTTTACTGGGTGCCGGCCGACTTTTTCGGCCCCGGCAAGGTGCTGGTTTTCGGCGACGTGATTGACAAGGACGGGCGGCCCTATGCCGCCGACACGCGCGGGCGGCTCAAGCTGCTGGCCAGCGAGATGCATCAGAAGCACGGCTATACGCTCAATGCCGCCAACGAGATCGAGGGCTTTCTTTTCCAAGGCGCCGATGCCGAGCGCCATTACCACGAGACCGGACGATTTGAATACGTCAACACCGGCGGCTACTATCACTCGCTGCCCGGCGATCCGCTGCGGCGTTTTATTGACACCGCGGCCGAGGTGCAGCGCGCGGTCGGCTTCCAGAACGAAAAAGACCATCCGGAAGTCGCGCCGTCGCAGTTTGAAATCAACTACGGCTACGGCGAAGTGGTGGCCGCGGCGGACCAGATTCAACTCTATAAGCTGATCTGCCGGCAGGTGGCGACGCAGATGGGCATGACGGCCTGCTTTCTGCCCAAGCCGGTGGTCGGGGTCAACGGCAACGGCATGCATACCAACGTTTCGATCAGCCAGAACGGCAAAAATCTCTTCTGGGATCCCAAGGGTGAGGAAAAGCTCAGCTCCCTGGCCTGGTCGTTCGTGGACCGCATTCTCACCCACGCCAATGACGTCTGCCT
>JAKATS010000015.1 GCA_021818645.1 Acidobacteriota bacterium
AGGCAATGCCACGTTCGATCTGGCTGGCTTTCAAAACGCGTTCGCGCCGCTGGCGGCGGAACTCGATATGCGCTGGAACCTGAGCGACTCCCGGCGTCTGCCCCGCGTCGCGATTTTCTGTTCGCAATACCTTCACTGCCTCGCCGATCTGCTCGATCGCTGGCGCGCGGGAGAGCTTCGCTGCGAAATTCCGCTGATTCTTTCCAACCATGCCGAGGCCGCGAATCTGGCCGGGTTTTACGGCATTCCCTTCGAGCATATTCCCGTCACCCCGGCCGCGCGCAGTCACGCCGAAGCGGTGCAATTGCAGGCGCTCGAACGCCGCGGCATTGAGCTCGTGGTCCTCGCCCGCTACATGCAGATCCTGTCACCCCCATTCGTCAGCCGCTTTCCCGCCGCCATCATCAACGTGCATCACTCGTTTTTACCCGCTTTTCACGGCGCGCGGCCCTATCACGCGGCCCACGCGCGCGGGGTCAAATTGATCGGCGCCACCAGCCATTACGTGACCGATAAACTCGATGAGGGTCCCATCATCGAACAGGACGTCACCCGCATTTCCCATCGCGATCAGGTGGAAAACCTGGTGGCGCGGGGGCGCGATCTTGAGCGGATTGTGTTATCGCGCGCGGTGCGCTGGCATCTGGACCGCAGGATTCTCTGTTACGGCAACAAAACCGTGATTTTTGATTAATCTGGAGTTCTGCCGCAAGCTGATGTAAAAAAGAGCTGCATTGTTAGAGGAGGAATCGCATGTCCCTGCCTCGCCGAGATTTTTTTACCCGCCTGGGCGGGCTCGCCCTGGCGTCCCGCTGGGGAATGTTTTCCGGACCTGAAACAGATAACAAAAACGCCGCCTCACTCGATCCCGGGGTCAAGGCTGGGCAATCCGGCCTTCGCCCGGTCGGCTACGCCATCATTGGCTTGGGACGGGTATCCCTCGGCCAGTTTTTGCCCGGCCTGCGGTTCGCTCATCATGCCCGCCCGGTGGCGCTGGTCAGCGGCAGCCGCGGCAAGGCGGAAATCATCGCCCGCCGCTACGGCATTCCATTCCAAAACATCTACAACTATGGCGACTTCGACCGGATCGCCGAGAATCCGGCCATCGAGGCCGTGTACGTGGCTCTGCCCAACTCCCTGCACGCCGAGTTCACCGAGCGCGCCGCCCGCGCCGGCAAGCATGTGCTCTGTGAAAAGCCGATGGCGGCATCCGTCGCCGATGCCGAGACCATGATCGCGGCCTGCCGCCGGGCCCGGCGCTGGCTGATGATCGCCTACCGCTGCCAGTATGATCCGGTGACTCGCCGTTTGCGCGATCTGGCCCGCGGCGGCGAGCTGGGCCGGCTGCAGATCATCAACGCGCATTTCGGCTTTGATATTTCACCCTTTTACACCGTGATGGGCGTCACCCGGCCCGAATGGCGGCTGAATCACGCCATGTCCGGCGGCGGCCCGCTGGTGGATGTCGGTATTTATTGCCTGAACGGATCCCGCTTCGTCAGCGGAGAAGAGCCGGCCGGTGTAACGGCGGCAAAGTCAGTCTCCGGCCGCGATCCGCGCTTTCGCAGCGTGGACGAAAATCTGGCCTGGACCTTTCATTTTCCCTCCGGCCTGCTGGCCGCCTGTTCGACCAGTTATGGTTGCAATCTGGGCGAGGCCATGCAGGTGACCGGCGCGGCCGGCCAGTTGCGGCTGGCGCCCGCCTTTGGCTATGCCAGCCAGAAACTGGCCGGCTTCACCCGCTCCGGACGGGTGCTTTATGGCCCCCATGATCCCGGGCCGCATCAGTTTGCCGCCGAGGCCGATCATCTGGCGGAATGCATCCGCCACAATCGGGCGCCGTTCACTCCGGGAGAAGAAGGCTTGCGCGATATGCGCTGGATCGAACGGATTTACCAGGCGGCTCGGCGAGCTTGAGTGCAGTGAAATAAATCCACTGTCCCCGCGATGGTTCAGGTAGATAACGCGGCTGTTGTTTCACTATCCATCGCGCCGGCGGCGGTAACCGCCCGGCCGGCGGCTTCGTCGCTGACGGAAAAATAGCTGCAATCGGGATGATGAAACACCAGCGCGCTGGTCGAGGCTTCCGGCTCCATCATCATGCCCTCGGTCAGCGATACCCCGATATCTTCCGGACGCAGCAGCTTCCAGATGCCGGCCTGATCGTTGAGATTGGGGCAGGCCGGATATCCGAAAGAATAGCGTTTGCCGCGGTAGCGGGCGGTATAGCGGTCTTTCATCGTCATCGTGGCGGGGTCGGGAAAGCCCCAGTCCTCGCGCAGCCGCCGGTGCAGCCATTCGGCCGTGGCTTCGGCCGTTTCCAGCGCCAGAATTTGCAGTCCGTGCGACTCTACATATCGCCCGGCCAGGCGGGCCGCTTCGCTGCGCTCGCGCACGCCCGCTCCGGCGGTGACCACCATCAAGGCCAGATGATCCCGCTCACCCTCGCGCGGCGGCAGCACATAGTCGGCCAGGCAAAGGCCGTCGGGTTTGGGCTGGCCGGCAAAACACTGGCGCTCAAACGTGAAGCTGTGCAGTGGACGGCTTTCGCCGGGCGCGAACAAATGAAGGGTGTTGCCCTCCGGCTCGGCCTCGAAAAATTGCCAGACCGCCTGTACTTGAAAAAATTCCCGCGCCTGGGCTTTCAGATTTTCCACCAGCTCATGCAGCTCGATGGCCTGCCGGTCGCGTTCCAGCAGCGCTTTTTCAAAATTTTCTTTCTTGAAGCCGAGATGATGCCGGTAAAGCATCAGCGGGTTGATATAGCTCCAGAGTTCATTCAGATCGTGCAAATGCCGCACTTTGCGGTCGAGATACGCCACTGGCGGAATGGGCAGATTCACTCGGACTTTGCTGCTGCGCACCGTCGGCGCGGCCGCCGGTGCCGCGGCCGGCTCGGCCGTCGCCGGCGCTTCCAGCGGCGCGTGTTCCTGCGCCATTTGCGGCCGCGCGCCGGGGGTCATGATCTGGTTCATCAGCCCCAGCCCGGTCATGGCGTCTTTGGCATAGCAGACCAGTTCGCGATAGGCGGGTGCGATGCGGCCGCGGGTATAACGTGAAGACAGTGCTGCGCCGCCCACCAGCATCGGGGTATCAATTCCTGCGGCGCGCAGGTCCTGCGCCGTTGTCACCATCTGCTGTGCGCTCTTGACCAGCAGCCCGGAAAGCCCGATCGCATCCGGATGGTGCTGCCGGCAGGCCTCGATCAGGGTTTCCGGCGGCACTTTAATGCCGAGGTTGATCACCTCATAGCCGTTGTTCGAGAGGATGATATCCACCAGGTTCTTGCCGATGTCGTGCACGTCGCCCTTGACCGTGGCCAGCACGATGCGGCCGCGCCGCGAGTCGGCGGTCTTCTGCATGAACTGCTCGAGGTGGTTGACGGCGGCCTTCATGGCCTCGGCCGATTGCAGCACTTCGGCCACGATCAGCTCGTTGTTGTTGAACAACCGCCCCACTTCGCTCATGCCGGCCATCAGCGGGCCGTTGATGATCTCGAGCGGCGTGGCGCCTTCGGCGCGTTTGCGCTCCAGATCGGCGATCAGCCCGTCTTTGGAGCCTTCAATGATGTAGCGGGCCAGCCGTTCATCCAGCGGCAGTTCCGCCGCGGTCGCCCTCCGCCCGCCGCCGCCGCGGAAATGGCGCGATATCGCGGCAATATGGAATTGGTTGATGGCGATTTTCTGTTCCCTCGTCTGCTCGCGCCAGTCGGCGGGCGCGCCGGCCAGCGCCATCAGTTCGGGCGTCGCCGTTTCCGGCAGCGCTTCCGGCGGCGTGTTGAACAACAATGCCTCGGCCAGTTGCCGCTCCGCTTCGGGAATGGAGGCGAAGCGCTCGATTTTTTCCGCGTTCACGATCGCCAGGTCAAGTCCGGCGCGGGTCGCGTGGTAAAGAAATACCGAGTTCACCACCTCGCGCGCCGCCGCCGGCAGGCCGAAGGAGATGTTGGAAATGCCGAGTATGGTTTTTACCTGCGGTAGCCGCTCGCGGATCAGCCGGATGCCCTCGATTGTTTCTACCGCCCCGCCGATATAGTTTTCATCGCCCGTGGCGCAGGGAAACACCAGTGGATCAATCGCCAGGTCTTCCGCCCTCAGTCCGTATTTTTCCGTCAGCAGCCGCACCGACCGCTCGGCCACGGCGCATTTGCGCTCGCGGGTAAAGGCCTGCGCCTGGGCCTTGTCTTCATCAATGCAGCCCACCACCACCGCCGCGCCGTACTGGCGCGCCAGCGGCGCCACGCGCTCAAACTTTTCCTCGCCGTCTTCCAGGTTGATGGAGTTGATCAGGCTTTTGCCCTGGCAATATGTCAGGGCCAGCTCGATCGCGCGCGGGTCGGTGGTGTCAATCATCACCGGCGCTTTCACCTTGCGGATCAGTTGCCCGTAAAATTCGGGAATATCGCGCAGCTCGTCGCTTTCCGTGGTCTGCAGGCACACATCCACGATCTGGGCGCCGTTTTTCACCTGCCGGCGCGCGATCTCGCTGGCTTCGTCCCATTTGCGCTCCGCCACCAGGCGCTGAAATAGCCGCGAGCCGATGACGTTGGTGCGCTCGCCCACCAGCAGCGGCCTCGCCGCAGGCTCGGCCTCGACCACTTCAATGCCGCTGTAGAAGCTCCGGGGCGCCGCCGCCGGCCGCCGCCGCGGTGCATGGCCGGCCGCCATCTCCGCAATGGCGTGGATGTGCTCGGGCGTGGTGCCGCAGCATCCGCCCACCAGGTTCAGCCAGCCCTGGGCGGCAAACCGTTCGAGCTGGCCGGCCAGCGACTCCGGTGTTTCCAGATATTTGCCTTCCTCGTTGGGCAGTCCGGCATTGGGGTAGCAGGAAAGATAACAATCCGCCATGCCGGCCAGGGTGCGTATATGGTCGGTCATGAACTCCGGCCCGGTGGCGCAGTTCAGCCCGATCGCCAGCAGCGGCAGATGCGCCAGCGAGACCCAGAGCGCTTCAGCGTTCTGTCCGGCCAGCATGGCGCCCATCGGTTCAATGGTGCCGGAGACGATGAAGGGAATCTCTTCGCCGCGTTCCGAGCGCAACTGCAGGATGGCCAGCGCCGCGGCTTTGATATTGCGTGTGTCCTGGCAGGTTTCAATCAGCAGCAGATCCGCGCCGCCCTCCACCAGCGCCCGCGCCTGTTCATAAAAAGCCTGCCGCAGTTCGGCAAAGCTCACCCCGCCCGTTACGCTGATGGCCCGGGTCGTCGGTCCCATCGAGCCGGCGACAAAGCGCGGCTTTTGCGGAGTAGTGGCGGCGTCGGCCGCCTGGCGCGCGAGGCGCGCGGCGGCGCGGCTGATTTCCTCGGCCTTTTCCGCCAGCCCATATTCCGCCAGCACGATGCTGGTGCTGCCGAAGCTGTTGGTTTCAATGATATCGGCGCCGGCTTCCAGATATTGCCGGTGAATGCCGGCAATGACATCGGGCCGGCTCAGCACCAGGTGCTCATTGCAGCCCTCGAGCTCTTCACCGCCAAAGTCCGCCGCGGTGAGTGAGGCGCGCTGCAGCATGGTGCCCATGGCGCCATCCAGCACCAGAATGCGATCTTCGAAGGCGGCCTGTAAAGCCGCGCGCCGCTCGGCGGAGTTCATCATCTTCTATTGTACTGGGGGTGAATTAAAACTCTTTCCGGCTGTCGAGCAGGATCGTTACCGGGCCGTCATTGATCAATTCCACTTCCATATGTGCTCGGAAGACTCCGCATTGGACCGCGACACCGTCCGCGCGCAACCGGCCGAGAAAGTATTCATACAGCGGCTGGGCCGCTTCTGCCGGAGCGGCCCGCTCAAAGGCCGGGCGCAGCCCGCGCCGGATATCGCCGAGCAAGGTGAATTGCGAGATGACCAGCGCTGCGCCCTGCATCTGGGCCAGGCTGCGGTTCATCTTGCCGGCTTCATCTTCCCAGATGCGCAGGCCGGCAATTTTCGCCGCCAGATATTGCGCATCGGTTTCGCTGTCGCCCGTTTCCACGCCCAGCAGCACAACCGCGCCGGCGCCGATGGCGCCCGTGACCTGACCTGCTACCCGGACTTCGGCCCGGCTGACGCGCTGGATCACCGCCCGCATGGCATTCATTATCCCGCACGCGGGACGTGGATCTGGCAAAGCGATAAGCTGAGTCAGGTTGATTCCGTATCGATGAGTCTGGCTCCGCAATTACTTTCTACCCCGCGGCTGCGTCTGCGGCCGCCCCGTCCGCAGGATGCGGAGGCGATTTTTTCGCGCTATGCTTCGGATGCCGAGGTCACGCGCTATCTGAGCTGGCCGCGGCATCGTGACTTGAACGATACCCGCGCGTTTCTCGCAATGAGCGCCGCCGTCTGGCAGCACGATGGCGTGGGACCGTATCTGGTGTTTCGCGAAGCTGATCTGATGGGCAGTACCGGACTGCAATGCCTGCCCGGACGGCGCGCCCTCACCGGCTATGTGCTGGCCCGCGATGCCTGGGGTCAGGGTTTTGCCACCGAAATCCTGCGCTGCATGCTGGAGCTGGCGCAAGTCTGCGGCCTGCGGGAATTGCAAGCCATTTGCCATGCGCGGCATCGGGCATCGCAGCGGGTGCTGGAAAAATGCGGGTTTCAAGTGGCGCAGGCCATGGATCTGGATTTTCCTAATCTTGATCCCATGAAACAGGCGGCGCATATGTACAAAGTGAAAGTAAAAAAACATGCAAGCTGAACTCACGCGTTTTTTGCGCAGGTCCGCGCTTATTTTTCCACTGGCGATCATCCTCTGCGGCTTGCGCATGGCTGGCCAGGCCGCGCCCGCGGCTACGATCAGCGCCAATGCGGGAGAACTCATCCTGACCCAGGCCGGCCGGGTCATCGGGCGTGAGCATTATGTCCTGAGATTGAATCCCTCGGGTGGCTGGAGCTGGCAGGCCGGCTCGAATCTGAATGTCCCCCGCCGCGCGCGGCTGGCGTTTAACTCCCGGCTGCAGCCGGTTTCGTATCAAACCATCCTGCATCTGCCGGGCGGCGTCCAAATTCTGCAGGCCGGATTTTTACCCGGCTCGGTCCTGCTGCAGGTGCGGCGCGGCAAAACTCTGGCCCTGGCGCGCCAGGCAAAGCCCGTAACCTCGCCGGGCGGTCTGCCCTCGGGCTGGTGGCTTCTGCCCGCAAACCTGTTTTCACTTTATGGGCCGTTTACGCGCACCTGCACAGCACAGATAGGCCATTGGCAATCGGTGGGCGCGATTCTGCCTTCCTATCTGGTGCAGATCCGCCGGTTGTCTGGTTCGATCTCGAGCCCCCGCGGCCCGCTGTCGCTCTGGCAGATGCAAATCCATATTGGCGCGGCCCGGCAGCGGCTGACCTATCTGGTGGACAAGCAGGCGAAACTGATCTGGCTCGCTCTGCCGCAGCAGCATTTTCAGGCCCGGCGTTCAGGCTGGAGTCTAGCGGCGGTTGCCGGCCTCAGGCGCCGGCTTTTGCAGCTTCATCCGCATGCGCTCGGCGCTCCGGCCTCGCGCGTGCTGAGCCGGCTGCGGCATTGGCTGCGCGGCGTGCGCCAGATTCCGGTTTCGATTCCTGTCGCTTCCGCCACGCTGGCAGGCGGGCTGACCGAGCCGGCGTCATTCAAATCATCGGCCCGCCTGCCGGCTGCGGTAATCGTGGCCGGCTCGGGACCCACCGACGGCAACGGGAACAATCCGCTGGAACCGGCGCAGCGTTACATCTACCTGCGGCTCGCGGCCTATCTTTCCCGCCACGGAGTCGTGGTGCTCCGCTACGATAAGCGCGGGGTGGGCGGCAGTGCCCGGGCAAAAATCCCGCATCATTATTTCCGTTTCGCTCAGGATGCCGGCGCTGCTGTCCGCTTTCTGGCCGCCCGGCCGGAAGTGAATCCGCGCCGCATCACCCTGATCGGGCACAGCGAAGGTTCGGCCCTGGCGCTCTGGAACGCCGATACCGACACCCGCGTGGCCGCGGTTATTTCACTCGAAGGCGCGGGACGCAAATTCCTGCAGGTTCTCGACTGGCAGTTGGGCCGCTCGCTGCGCGGGCTGCCGGGCCCGCAAAAGGCCGCTGCGGAGGGCAGCCTGCGGCGCGAGGAAAACATTCTGGCCCGGATCGCTGCCGGCGTGCCCGTGCCGGCTTCGCAAACCCGCGGCAACCAGATCGGA
>JAKATS010000060.1 GCA_021818645.1 Acidobacteriota bacterium
ATCTATGGATTTTCACGGCTCCAACCCAAAGCGGGCATGCGGAGCCGAGCAGCATACGCAAGCAACATCTGAAGGCCCTGGCTAAAGCCAAAGTACGGCCCTTCGAGATATACTGTTGGAGGCACACTTGCTTGACGGAATGGGGACAGAGCATGGATCCCTGGACATTCATGCGGTTGGCCGGGCATCGGAGTATGCCTGTCACCATGCGCTACGTTCATCCTCAAGACGAAACCATCCTGGCCGCCGCCCGGCGAGTACGGGCAGCGCAGGAAAAGACACTGAGTGGTGACAAATTTAGTGACAAGGCGGAAACAGGACAGATGGAAACCGGAAAGCAAATCGACGTAATTAATTGATTCTAAATAATTTGCTAAATTCGCGCCCTTAGCTCAGTTGGATAGAGCGTCTGGCTACGAACCAGAAGGTCGGGAGTTCGAATCTCTCAGGGCGCGCCACGCTAAATTCTTGATGCTCACTGAAGTCCCGACAATAACGCTAGAAGTACCATAGTCCGAAAAGGTTCGACCAATTCCGCCAGCAGGACCATCGCCTGTTCCGGTGTAAGCGTACGCCATTCTCGTACCAACTCTAATGTAGGAGTTGGTTCACGGCGTGCCGGATTTTTCCGCAACATGCACTAATCTACGACCACGCTGAAAATCTTGGATAACAGATTTTTTAGCGCAAGCATAGTTTTAGGTCCAGCATGATCGGCTGGGTTTTGATGTCATGGCTTGGGTGGTGGTGCATTTTTCATGGGTGGGAAGGGACGCCATTGGTTCTGCCTGCATGCCAACCATCCTTCCAACGGCCCTTGTGGCGAAAATACTATTGCGCCAGGCGAATACCCCATTGCTCTGGTGTTTACCTGGCAGGCGCAATACTTGGCGAACGGCGAGGTTATTGGTTTGCACAGCGGCGGTGGTAAAGGTGGAAGCATAACTATTTTTCGACCGTGCGCGCGTATGGCGGCTTTGTTTCGGGTCCAGATTGAATTCCCATGGATATCGGTTGAGCACATTTGCGGCGGTGTGCGGCTGGGACCTTTATGCGTCGAAGACCGGAATATGATGATCGTGCCCTGCGGGTAATATTTTGAGAACATTACGCATGTGGGCGCGCCTTTCGCTGATACACGCGTAGATGCTGGATGCATCGGTTTTTGTGCCACTGCATTTGGGCTTAGGAAAAGTCCGAAAAGAAACGGGACTACGATCATGATGGATGCAAGTCCGCCAATCAGAATGCGTGACATGCGTTCCATCCGGCCTTGGGGTTGTTGGAAAGTCATGATTGCCTCCATTCGCTTCTTTAACGATGAACCTGCAATACCACAGGAATTTCCCTTGGCTTCAGCCAGTTGAAGACGGCAAACTTTGAACAGCCCCGACATATAATCAGCCGGCGTTGCGCCAAAACTTAACGCCATCTCGTCGCAGGCACGTTCCTGCTCTGCAATCAGACGCCGCTCGATCCACCACAGCAGGGGATGAAACCAGAAAATGCAGGTTAGCAATTGTGCAAACGCCGCCGATAAATTGTCTCTGCGCTTCACATGGGCCAGTTCATGCAATAAAACGGCGTCCCATTCGGAGGGTTCAAGCGAAGAAGATAAATCCTCCGGCACTGTGATGGTTTGTCGCAGCAAGCCTGTTACTCCCGGCTCAACATGTGCTTTGGCCAGGCGCAGGCTTACCGTTTTATGAATTCCTATGCGCGCGGCCAGACTTTGCAGGTGTTTGCGCTCTGATTCATCCGGAAATCTAAAACTGGCCGTCTGGGGTCGCATGCGCCATAACCGTATCGCCAGCATCCCGATCAAACCGCAAAACCAAACCAACAGGAAAAGCATTTCCTCCCGGCCGGCGGGAGTGATAGGCGAGGGGACTGCCGTTACTGGCAACGATGAGATTAAAATCGGCCATCCGCTCTGAATCAGTGTCGCGTCAGAATGTGCGGGAATTAATCTATGCAATTCCAATCCGGCAAAGGAAAAAATCGCGGCCGGAATGGCGAATTTTGCCGCCGCGACCAGCCATATCCCATGCCGGGAGGCGGCGCTTCGTTTTCGCATCATGTAAGGAAAAATTGCGGCGAGAGCCGCAAATGCGGTGGATTCGATCAGATGCCGGACAAGGGCCGCCATCATTTCCGCTTCTCCCGTGCTGCGAGTTCTTTTTCGAGTAGTTGGATATCCGCCAGCGTGAGTTTTCCGGTTTCAATCAAGTGCGCCATAAGCGGCGCCGTCGAGCCGCCCAGCATCTCGAGCAGATTGGAAATATAACGCCGGTAAACGGCTTTCCGTGTGGTGGCCGCCTCGAAAATATGGGCATTGCCCACTTTTTTGACGCGCCTGACCACGCCTTTTTCCTCCATGCGATAGATTAATGTCTGCACTGTGGTGTAGGCCGGCCGGTCGTTTTCCGGCAGGCTCATTTGAACCTCGCGTACGGAAGCCGGTCCTAATTCCCACAACTTTTGCAACAACTGAAATTCAGCGCGCGTTACCGTGGAGTTTGCCATCACCTATATCCGTCATTCAAACTACTACACCATTAGGTGCTTGTCAAGATTTTGGAATTAAAAACTGCGCAGGGCAGGGGCCTACGCTCAGCTAGATACTCGCGTTTGGGAACAATCCGGGAACAAAGCCCTTCGCAATCGGTCCATTGCCGATTTCGAGAAGTGCAGTAACCAAGCGGTTACGGGGTTTGGACAAGGGTTAAAAAAACTACGAACCAGAAGGTCGGGAGTTCGAATCTCTCAGGGCGCGCCATATTTATCCTATCTTGAGCGCCATTTCCGCAAGTGGATCGCATTCCCGGCATACGGTCAGGCATGCAATGCAAGCGCGGGTAAAAATCAGAGCGAATTTGCGCTGGATTCGGCAGTCTGGCGCGATTTGACGTCGCGCAGCGGCGGTTGTCCGAACAGCCGCTTGTAATCGCGGCTGAACTGGCTGGGGCTTTCATAACCCACGGCGAACGCCGCACTGGCGGCATCGGTTCCTTCGATCAGCATGCGTTCGCGCGCGGCCACCAGGCGAAGCCGTTTCTGATATTGCAGCGGACTCATCGCGGTCAAGGCGCGAAAATGATGATGCAGGGTGGAGGTGCCCATATGGGCGATGGCCGCGAGTTCGTCCACGCGCAGCGGCTTGGCGTAATTCGCTTTGAGCCAGGCGATGGCCTTGGCCGTGCGTTGGCGATGATCGCCCCAGGTCGCGATGGCGCGGAGGCGGCTGCCCTGCGGCCCGCGCAGCAGGCGATACACGATCTCCCGCTGCATCAGTTTGCCCATGAAGGGAATATCATCTGGAGTTTCTAAAAGCTCCAGCAGCCGGATACATGGCTGCAATAGCTCCGCCGTGGTTTTGCCGATCGCGATGCCCCGGCCGTGTGGCTGTCCAGCCTGCGCCCGGAATTCCTCCTGCATGAGAATTTCGCGGACAACCGTCATTTCCAGTTTCAGCTGCAGCGCGAGCAGAGGCGTCTCCGGGGTTGCGTCCACGATTTGGCTCATGACCGGCACTTCGATCGAGGACAGGAGAAAATGAGTGCCGTCGCAAAGGTAGGTGACGCCGCCGAAGCTGATCCGCTTCCGTCCCTGGACGTAGACATTCAGGCTGGGTTCGTAGGATGCGGGATGGCACGCTGTCGTATCCGTTCGCCGGTATAGCGTCAGCCCGGGAATCGCGGTTGCCCGTACTGCAACACCGCGCGTATGCGCGGCGATCTTGCGCGCCAGTTCCGCGCGCAATTCAGCCGCCGAGGGTCCACGGGCCGAGGATCCATGGGCTATGGGTAAATTGCGCGCAGCCGGCCCGCTCACCGCATGTGCCATATCCGCATCCTACCTCCGAATCGGCGCGACCCTGCGCAAAATACCCGGATGGCGGCAGGAATAGGCAAGAATACGGAAGGAATGGTCTATCGCCTGCAGCCGACGTTCGCTTCTAATCAAATTGTCGCCGGAGGAAATACCGGAAGCAAAGGATATCTATGCAAAAGCGCTATCTCGGAAAGAGCAAGCTGGAAGTCTCCGCCCTCGGGCTGGGCTGTATGGGCATGAGCTTTTCTTATGGCCCGCCCAAAGACAAGCGGGAAATGATCGCCCTGATGCGCGCGGCGGTAGAGCGCGGCGTGACGTTCTTCGATACGGCGGAAGCCTACGGTCCCTACGTCAACGAAGAACTTGTGGGCGAAGCGCTGGAACCGTTTCGCGGCAAGGTGGTGATCGCGACCAAGTTCGGCTGGAAGCTCGATCCGCAGGCGGAGCGGGGTCTGGCCGGGCTGGACAGCCGGCCGGAGCAAATCAAGCGGGTCGCGGAAGCTTCGCTCACGCGCCTCCGCGTGGAGGCCCTCGACCTGTTCTACCAGCATCGGGTCGATCCGAACGTGCCCATCGAGGATGTGGCCGGCGCGGTGCAGGATCTGATTCGGGAAGGCAAAGTGAAGCACTTTGGCCTATCCGAAGCAGCGGCAGCCACGATTCGCCGCGCCCATGCCGTTCAGCCGGTGACCGCCGTACAAAGTGAATACTCGCTGTGGTGGCGCCGCCCGGAAGAGGAAGTAATGCCGGCCCTCGCAGAACTCGGCATCGGCTTCGTTCCCTATAGCCCGCTGGGCAAGGGATTTTTGACGGGAAAAATCGATGAGAACACACGGTTCGAAAAGAACGATTTCCGCAGCATTCTGCCTCGCTTTACGCCGGAGGCCCGCAAGGCGAATCAGCAATTAGTCAGTCTGCTTGGCCGGATCGCAGCCGGCAAAGGCGCAACCCCGGCGCAGATCGCGCTCGCCTGGCTGCTGGCGCGCCAGCCGTGGATCGTCCCCATTCCCGGCACCACCCGGCTCGAGCGCCTGGAAGAAAACCTCGGCGCGGTGGATATCGTTCTCTCCCCGGAAGACCGGCGCGAGATTGAAAGCGCCGCATCGCAGCTTCCCATCGAGGGAGATCGTTACCCGGCGGAGTTTGAGCGCCTCACAGACCGCTGAATCAGGAAACATGGCCCTCGGGAACTGCCGCATCAGCGGCCAGGCGGGGCAGGCAGGATAAGGAGAAATTGCATGGAAATCAGGAAAGCGGGATCGCAAGCGTCTGTCGGGGGAAGCCCGGAGTGGTTCACCGGGTCGGTTCGTATTGATCCGCTTTTCCAGGCGCCCGCACCGGCTCGGGTGCAGAGCGCAAGCGTTAGCTTCGAACCGGGCGCCCGCACGGCATGGCACACGCATCCGCTGGGGCAGCTATTGATCGTGATTTCCGGCTGCGGCTGGGCCCAGCGTGATGGCGGGCCCGGCGAGGTTATACGGCCCGGGGATGTCGTCTGGTTCGCTCCCGGCGAAAAACACTGGCACGGCGCCGCGCCGAACACCGCCATGACGCACCTTGCGATTCAGGAAAATCTTAACGGCAAGGTCGTGGACTGGATGGAGCCAGTCACCGATGAGCAATACCGCGCGGGAACGAAGGGGTGAGGCATGCCTCATGTCATCGTGAAGCTGGAGTCCGGAAAAATCGAATGGCAAAAACCCGAACCGGCCGAGAGAATCACGCAAGACGCTATGCAGATCCGCGCGGAATTGCGCGGGTCAGATCAATCTGCATCGTAATGCATCAGTCATGCGGTCCAAATTTCCACACGTTTTCCCGCTACACCCACTCTCCCTGGCGCAGCAGCGGTTCGGGGCTGCCCGCAGCGGTCACTCCGTCCACGTCAATTTTTCCCGATCCGATCATCCAGTCCACGTGAATCAGGCTCTCGTTGGCGCCCCGCGCCGCCAGTTCCTGGGGTGCAAGCCGGTCTCCGCCCCGCACGCAGGTGGAATAGGCCTGTCCCAGCGCGATATGGCAGGCCGCGTTTTCGTCAAACAGGGTGTTGAGAAACAGCCGTCCGCTGGCCGAAATTGGCGAGGAGTGCGGCACCAGGGCGACTTCGCCCAGGCGGGCCGCGCCTTCGTCGGTTTCGAGCAGCCGGCGCAGCACCGATTCGCCGCGCGCCGCGCGCGCCTTCACGATTTTGCCGGCCTCGAAGCGCACCGCGATCTCTTCAATCATGGTGCCCATGTGCGAAAGCGGCTTGGTGCTGGTGACGGTGCCTTCGACCCGGTTTTTATGCGGGGTGGTGAAGACTTCTTCGGTTGGAATGTTGGGAATGCAGTAGCGCCCGTTGTGGGCCTGCATGCCGCCGCCCAGCCAGATATGGTCGTCGGCCAGCCCGACTTTAAGGTCCGTGCCGGGGCCGCGAAAATGCAGGCCGGCATACCGGCGGGCATTCAGCCGGTCGGCGCGGGCGTGCAGGCTGGCGTCATGTTTTTTCCAGGCTGCGACTGGGTCGGGCCCATCCACGCGCGAGGCGGCGAAGATGGCGTCCCACAGACGGGCCAGGGCCGCTTCCGGCTCCAGTTCCGGAAAAACCGCCCGCGCCCAGGCCGGCGTGGCCGCGGCGACAATCGTCCAGTTGATGTCATGGCGCGTGATCAGCTCCAGCGCGGGGCGGTAGGCGCGGGAGTTGGCGCGGTTGGCGCGGCTGACTTTTTCCGGGTCCTGGCTGGCCAGCAGGGCGGGATCGCCGCCGGCGATGGCCAGCCGCGCGGCGCCGTTTTTATAGGCTGCCGCCATGCCTTCGTAGAGCCAGCCCGCGGCGGCATCGAAACTGGCGTCGCAGCCGTGCTGGTAGCGCAGCAGCGCCGCGGCTTCATCGCCATAAAAAGTGGTCACCAGCGTCGCCCCGGCGCGATAGGCGTGTTCGGTAATGCGGCGGGCCAGCGGCAGAGCCTCGACACTGGTGGTCATGACCAGTTCCTGGCCGGAGCTCAGCCCCAGCCCGCAGTGCACCGCGGCCTGGGCCAGGCGGTCGAGCTGGGTTGCAAAATCGGCTGCGGCGGTTGCGGGAGAAATGCCGGCGGAAGAAAAACTGGTGGAACTCATCATGATTTATTGTCCGCCGGGATGACGCGGCAGGGCAAACCTATCTGAGCGGATGATGAATCTTCCGCTACTTCACAGCGTAAGATACACGCCGCCGTTTTCCACCCGCAGTTCCAATCCCGCCTGCCGGGCCGCTTCCCGCAGCGCCGCCTGCAGCATCTGCACCGGATCGGGACCGTGTTCCAGCCGCCGCATCAGCCCTTCGCCTTTTTTCGCTCCCGCCGAAAGGGTAATCTTCAATCCCCGCCGTTTGCATTTGACCGGCGTGCCGTCTTCCAGCTTGGTGTTCATGGGTTTGATCCAGGCATCCACGTAATGCACCCCGATGCCCGATTTGTCATCGGTAAAGCGCGGCAGCCTGGCCTCGGCGTCGGAATTCACATCGCAAAGTTTAATCGTCATAGCGGAGCGCTCCGGGCCGGCTGTTTCCGGCCGGCGAGAAATTGATCCAAGGTCCGGCGCAGCGCGCGGATATGATCGGGTGTGCTGCCGCAGCAGGCGCCCAGCACGTTCACGCCCGCTTCCAGCAGCGGCCGCGCGCCCGCGGCCATCTGTTCCGGGGTTTCGTCATAGACCACCTTCATTTTCACCAGTTGCGGCTTGCCGGCGTTGGGCTGGGCCATAATCGGCAGCCCGCAGGCGCGTTGATAGCGCCTCACCGCTTCGCAGGCGCGCTCCATATCCATGCCGGTGCCGCAGTTGAGCGCGGCGATATGGGCGCCATGCCCGGCCATGAACTCCGCCGCGCGCTCCGGTTCGACACCCATCATGGTGCGAAATGTTGAGCCGTCCAGCGTCACATCATAGGCCAGGGAACCGATCACGCAGCGCGACCCCGCGCTCAGGGCAGCGGCAATGCCAAGTCCCAGCTCCTCCAGCGAAGTCTGGGTTTCGATGATAATCGCGTCGGCGCCGGCGGCAACCAGCGCCGCCGCCTGTTCTTCAAAAGCCTCGCGCACCTGGGCTTCGGTGAACTCGCCATAGGGTTCCATCAGGCCGCCGAAAGGGCCGATATCGCCGATCACATACCCTTCGTCATTGCCAAAGGCCTGGCGTGCGATCCGCACCCCGGCGGCGTTGAGCGCCGCCGCATCGCCGGCCTGGCAATGCCTTCTCAGAATA
>JAKATS010000089.1 GCA_021818645.1 Acidobacteriota bacterium
TCTTCGGCAAGCCCACGCAGTTATTAACCTTTCTGGGGCTGGCGGGCGCCGGGCTCACGGTGGCGCTGCAGGGTATGATCCTGAGCCTCTGCGGCTGGTTTGTGCTCATCGGGCGGCGCGGCATCACGCTGGGCGACTGGGTCGAGATCAACGGCGTCAACGGCGAAGTTGTGGAAATCACGCTGCTGCGCACGGTGATTCAGGAAGTCGGCAGCGGAGCCAGCGCCGGGCACCCCACCGGACGGCGGGTATATTTTCCCAACAGCTACGTTTTTTCCGGATATTACTTTAATTTTTCCACCCGCGGGCAGTGGCTATGGGACGAACTGCAAATAACCCTGCCGCCGGGCGCCGACGCCCAAGCCGCAGCCATGGGACTGAGTCACATGCTCGAGGAAATCACCAGCACCGACACGCAGGCCGCGCTGGGGGAATGGCGGCAGCAGCGGCAGGAACATCCGCGGGCAGGAGGGCAGAAAGCCGAGGCAGCGCCTCCGGATACGACGGCCGGCGTGCAGATCGTGCCCGGATCCGGCGGCACGGTGCTGCGCCTGCGCTATGTGACCACCGCCGGCAAGCGGTATCAACGGCGGGAGGAGATTCACCGCCGGGCTTATGAGATTCTGCAAGCTCCGGCTACCCGTACCGCGGAGTCGTGAAAGAGACCCAGGCCATCCTGATTCTTTCGAAAAAACTCGAGAATCACGATTTGATTCGACGCGAATCGGTCCGCGTGCCTGAAACTGAATTTCAGTGAAACCGCAACTGAGTCGAAAAGGCCGGCTTCAGAGCTGGACGCCGCGATTCGCCCTCCGCTCCCCAGTTCGGAGACTGCAACTCCGGCATCGGCGCCGCCCGGAATAGACGCTTGCACTGCCGCGCCGTCCATCGCGCCCACCGCCTCGACTTTTTCCGCCGCGCGCTATCCGTAGAAATCCCCGTTCCCGCATACATCTGCCGGTAGAGCTTCGACAGAAAGATAAACGCCAGCCGCGAGCTCCAGCTGGGACAGCACGCGGACCGCTCCCAGATCGCGCTCCAGTTATAGAACCGGTCCCACACTTTCTGCGTCCGCTCCCGAATCTCATCCGAACTCATCGAAGGATGCGGCGTGAACATCTTGGGCCGCACTTCCGCCGGAATCAGCCAGTACCGCGTGATCGGCACGCCGCCCACCATCGTCGGATGCGCCGACTGCTCCTTTTCCCAGCGAATGAAATCCACCGTTCCCGGAAACGGCGTCATCATCACGAACTGGGCAAAGGTTACGCCTGCCTTCATCGCCATCGCCACAGTCGCGGCGAACGTCGCGGGCGTGTCCGTGGGCAGCCCGAAAATAAACGAGCCCAGAACGTGCACCCCATGCTTGTTGAACTTCTGCAACTGCAAGGCGAGAGCTTCGCCCGAATAGTTCCAGTCCTTGAACACCGCCTTCAGGCCCTCCGGCGTCACCGCCTCTACGCCCACCAGTGCGCCCTTGATATTGGCCTTGCGCATGGCGTCGAGGTAGTCGCCATCCTCTCCGGCTTCCATCGTGATCTGGGTGAAGAACACCATGTCCCGGGGCAGCTTCGCCAGCTCTTCCATCAGCGCGAACCGCTCCGCGCGGATCGCCGTCAGCTCCTCCAGCTTTGCCAGGTTGTTCTGCTCGCGCGCCAGCCGCAGGTCGGTCAGCGTGACAGGATAAAAATTATCGTCGGCCAGCGCAATGAACTTAAAGCCGATGCGCCGCAATTGGATGATCTCGTCTATCACGCTCTGGTGCCGCCGCTGCCGCGGCTTCTGCCCGTCCGTACGCCACACGCTGCAAAACGAGCAGTGCTTCGGGCACCCGCGAATCGTCTGCACCGATGCCCACATGTATTTCTCCGGCTGCATCAGGTCCCAGCGAGCTGCCAGAAAATCCGCGCCCTCGATGCGGCCGCCTTCATACACCTGCCCGGGATGCCCGGCGAGGCAGTCCCCCACAACTTTCGCCCACGCCAGGTCTCCGTCGCCCTTGACCACAGCATGCGCCTGTCCCTTTTCCAGCGCCTCTTCCGGAAACAGCGTGGCATGGATCCCGCCGTAAACTACCCACGCGCCTCGCGCCCGCGCCATCCGTCCTACCTGATAGCCCCGCAAAGCATTCCCGGTGTGGACACTGATGCCCACGATATCCCCCGCCTGGATGCGTTCCGGCGCAATCGGCTCCAGCGATTCGTCCACCAGAATCGGATCGCCCGCGGACACAGGCGTAGCCGCCGCCAGCACAAACAACCACCGTGGGGTGATCACGGCCGTGCCGAAAGAATTGTCGCTGGGATTAACCAGAAACACGCTCATGGTGTCCTAATCCTTTCCTCGTTAAGTGTAAAGGAGTTTGAAGAGCGCCCGGCGAACCCGACGCTGTCGCGGATCGCGGAGGCAGGCTCAATAGGCTGACCAAGAGGCTCCTACGAAGATAGATGGATTCTCCAGGCTGGCGACGAGAACGTCGTGACTGCGAAGCGGAAATGAGACTTACGGCCAAACGCACCTGGGGTTCAGCTGCCAAACTCTTAACTTTACCGGACGAAGGGGTTCCTGACAATGAAGATCATCGAATAAAGTGCACCCCGAAAACTGTGCAAAATTGCGCACCTCCTGCTCCGTTCCATCGGAGCAAGCCTGTTGACACAACCCCGCAAGCAACCAGAAATGAGACTTGTATGAAGGCTTCGCAGCAAGGATACCGGAGAGAGCGAAGGAGCCAAGATCATCGTGGGTGCCCGGAACCACTCACGCGACCCTCACCCTTTTACCCGCGGCCGCTGCGACCGGAACCCGGCCCGCCCGTCGTGTTCTTGCCATCAAAAGCGCCGCTCAAGAGGAGAGAGGACCATCGCTGCTTCGCGATTCCCGGCGGATGACAGGAGCATCAGGCCGACGGGTCACGACCGGGATCATCATCTTTTGTCCTTCTGTGACAAATCATCGTGAGACCGGCATTGCCTTGTCCTCACCACGACTGAATTTCTGGACCTTGACGTCCCACGCAAGGCCGAGCGTCCGCAGGGCCGAGATTCCGTACCAATTGACGTCTATTTCGTACCACCTCAGGCCATGACGGGACGCTTGCGGGTGGGCGTGATGATTATTATGCCAGCCTTCGCCGAATGTCAGCAATGCCACCCAGAAACTATTTCTGGACGTATCGCCGGTGGGAAACCTCTGCTTGCCCCACATGTGAGTGGCGGAGTTGACCAGCCAGGTGGAGTGGAGGCCAATGACCGTACGGAAAAAGATGCCCCACAACAGAAACGGCCATCCGCCAAAGACGAAAAGTACCGCGCCGAGCACAGAAATGGGAACCCAGTGCCAACGGCTGATCCACACGTGGAATTTATCCTTGCGAAGATCCGGAACATAAGGCAGAAGATCAGCCGCATCACTGTGCATCGTCTGGCCTGTCAGAATCCAGCCCATGTGAGCCCAAAAGCCGCCGTCGCGCGGAGAATGCGGGTCTCCCTCCTTATCCGTGTTCTGGTGATGCATGCGATGAGTCGCGACCCAGAAAATCGGGCCGCCTTCCAAAGCCAGTGTGCCGCACACGGTCAGGAAATATTCGACCCACTTTGGAGTCCTAAAGCCGCGATGAGTCAGAAGCCTGTGGTATCCAATCCCGATGCCGAGGCTTCCGGCAACCCACCACAAAACCATCGCCAGCAGGAAAGCTTTCCAACTGAACAGAAACAATGCAGCCACAGCTCCGATATGAAACGCCACCATGACGAAGGTCGTAAGCCTCACGACGGGCTGTGTAAAAGTCTTGTCATCATGGAAGAACCGCGACATCTTTATATTCTAGTCCCTACGTGGGTTTGATGCGTGTACAGAACGAGACCACCCGGCGCAAAGCATAAAAAACTTATACCGCCTTGTTGGGCGAATTCATCCAACCCTGAGCAGCAGCCCGCCGCGCCAGACTTCTGTTAAGCTGTAATTTTTCGTAAAGATCATATGTACAACCCATTGCGTCGTGTTTTCCTTCCGGCTGTCATTGCAACCCTGGCCGCTTCCCTGCTGGCGCAGCCTGCGCCTTCGCCCTCGCTGGCCTTTCAGCGGCAACAAAACCTGCTGCATGGCATTAATGCCAGCCCCTGGATTGGCCAGCGGCTCGAGAGCGACGGGCTGGTCCACGATTATTGGCAGCAAAATCGGGCCGGTCGCGATATTGCCCTGATCCGCGCCATGGGTTTTAACGACATCCGGCTGGTGATGAGCCCGCCGCGGCTTCTCAACGTAGACCGTCCCGGCTGGCTCAACCCGGAATATGTCGCGGCACTGAAGCAAACGGTGCAGTTGGCCATAGCCCACCATCTTTCCGTCATATTGGATATGCACGGAGCGCCCGACTGGAACCGGCGCGTTTTTGCCGATCCACTGCAGACCAAGGCATTTCTGGCCGGCTGGGCGGCGCTGGCCCGGATATTCGCTCCGGTTGATCCGGCGCACGTATTTTTCGAGTGCCTGAATGAACCCGAACTGCCCAGCGATGATCAATGGGCGGGCGTGCAGGCGCGCCTGATTGCCCGCCTGCGCCAGGCCGCTCCGGAGAATACCATCATTGCTGATGCCGGCCACTGGTCCTCTCCTCCCGATCTTCTGGTCATGGAGCCTTACTCCGACAACAACGTCATCTATAACTTTCATTTCTACGATCCCCACATCTTCACCCATCAAGGCGCGACCTGGAGTTCGCCCTGGTTCAAGCCGGAACGAGATATCCCATTTCCGCTCACACCGCAATCGGCGCTCGCCGCTTCCCGCGAGCCGGAGTTGGTCAATGATCCCCACACCCGCGCCGCTTTGATTCGGGCAGGCTCGTTACCCTGGGACGCCACCCGCATCCAGCAGGAAATCGGCGCCGCTGCGGCCTGGGGAACGGCACACAACGTCCCCTTGCTGTGCGATGAATTTGGCGTATATCGCAACTATTCCCCGCCGGCATCGCGCTATCTGTGGCTGCGCATTGTCCGCCAGACTCTCGAAGATCACCATATCGGTTGGGCCATGTGGTCTTACGAAGGCGGGTTTGGCGTGGTTTGGCCTGCCCCCAACCATCAGGTGCGCCCTGACCTCAAGGTTTTACAGGCGCTGGGACTGCACCCGCACTTTTAGCGCTCCGCGCCAGACACACCCAGCAGATACGCGCAAGTTCGAGCCAACAACCCACCAACAGACGCGGTTCCCGTGATAAGCCGGGAAGAAACTAAAACCCAGCCTCGGGGATTTCCCGCGGCTGGGTTGAAATGCAAGCGATGGGCCCGCCTGCCTTAACCCCTGCGCAGGATGCGGACAGCCATGATTTGATTGTGGAATCGGATTTGCTGCACCTTGCGATAGTTGGAAAGAACTTCGGTATGGTGGGGTTTGCGGGTCAAATGCTGCCAACGGCAAGGAACACTGGCTACCAGATTGCCGTGATGCAGCACCTTCAGATGAGTGGCCTTGGCCTTAACTTTTAAGCGATAAGTTCCGGGCCGGAGGGAATGACCGGCAATGCTGTAAGGGTTCGAGATGGTCAATTTGGTGCTGAAGATCAGGGTGGCTCAAGCCGGCAAAGCATTCAGCAACAATAAGCCGAGAGCGGACAGGAAGAACGACCGAAAACGAAGCATAATACCTCCAGAACATGGCAAGATGGCGGCAAAAACCGCATTACTTATAAAGATGTGTCCGGACGACGTTCGGTTTCGGAAAACTGGCTCCGGCGAACTCTACAGGGAAATTTAATCAATTAAAGACAAAGTCTCATACGCGCCGCAATGCGCGTGCTGCCTTGGATCGCACTTCAATTATTTGGCGTCCCCGACGGGATTTGAACCCGTGTTACCGCCGTGAAAGGGCGATGTCCTGGGCCGGGCTAGACGACGGGGACGCGGGGCGGGCGCCCGCCGAGGTTCTGGCGCCACAAAACGCGTATTCAGTTATTTTAGCAAATCCGGGCCGGCCGGCCCAGCGCGGACTGGCCGACCCGCTCCGGCGCGCATACCGGGTTGGCGCGCCGACGGCGGCGGCGATTGTGGGACAGAGATTCATTCCCGGACTGCTCGACCGATAACCGGGCAAGACCGGATACCAGTCCCAGCAGATCGCCAGCGAATCGCCTGATCCCGATGCTCCCCATAATCTCTACGCCTTCGTGCCCGGCGGTCATGGCACGCGCGGCAAATTTGCCGGCCGCGCCGAAGGCCAAAGCCTGCCAGTTTATTGATTGCTGCACCGGAAGCGGGCGGTCTGCGGGGCATTGGCCGCAGGCGCCATCGTGGGAATCCGGGCGAGTACGCGAAACCATCGCAATGGTATTTAACCCTTATCAATATTTCATTTCGAATGCTCTCAACTGACGTTCCAGCCGCCATTCCAGCCGGGCTTTGGGGCTGGATTTTAAAAATGCCGCGCAGGCCGGCGCGGGCCGGCGGGCGCCCAGGGGTCCGCCGGCGCAGGCGGCGACGGGGTGAAACACTTCGGGCGCGCGCCAGAGGCTGGAGCCGGGGATGAAAGCGTAGTCGAGGCTATTGCGGATCATGCGTTTCAGCACCGGATAGCCGAGATGATAGGTCAGCTCGGCGCGCAGAAACTGGCGGGAAATGTCGCTGCGCGCCACTCCTTGATCGTCGGTGGCGAGGGCGACGGGCACGCGGTAACGCAGATAGATGGGCAAGGGATGGAACGGCCCCTGAATGCCGAGAATGTCGGCGTTACTGGTGAGGCAGATCTCAACCAGAATGTTTTTGCGCCGCATTTCCCGCAGCAACTGAAAGGGATGGCGCTCATGCATGATGTCCACACCATGGCCGATGCGGCTGGCATGGCCGATTTCAATGGAATCGCGAATGTGATCGCGCAAATAGCGCGGCCGCACCAACTGCGGATAGAGTTCGCCGGCGTGGAGCGAAATTTTCACCCCGGGATAAAGCCGGTGCAGGTATTGCAGCATATGCATTTGCAGCATGAAGTCATGCAGCGCGACATAACCATCTTCCGGGGCGACCAGATTCAGCCCGACCACCCGTGGATTTTTTCGCGCCAGCGCGAAGCCGGTAAGGAACTGGGCAAAAACCGCGCCCGGCGGCAGCGCGCGGATGGCCTGGTAGAGAAAGCGCACCGTCACGCGGCAGCCCGGTTTGGCCTGGGGCGTGCCGCAGACCAGATCGTGACGCATGCGGGCGATGCCGCGGGCGATGCGTGCCTGGGCAAAACTCGCGGCCCGCGCCAGCCCGGCGCGCTGCAGCCGGCGGCACATCCGGGCAAAATCGGGCGTCCAGGGCACGCGTTCACCGATCTGGGCGGCGGTTTCACGGTCGAGAGTATCCATCAACTCCAGGTAAATCAGATGCTGGCGGGCGCTGCGCTCGGCGACCTGCGCCAGCATGCCGCCCAGATGGCCGCGCTCGGCCAGGCTGTATTTGCCGAAGGTAGCGAAGAAATGGTCGTGTCCCGATTCGATCGCCGGATGCCAGCCCAGCATGGACCAGGCATCGAGCAGGCGGGTATAGAAACGGCTGTCGGACATCGCCTGCGAGGCCAAGCGATCGCCGGCCCGGCAGGGCGGGCGGTAAAGCTTTTCACTGTGCCGGGCGACACAGTCGCCGGCTTCCGCCGCCCAGCGAATATAAGTTTCGGCATAGACCGCACCGGAAAGATGGTTGTGCAGGTCGCCGCCTTTGGGCAAGCGCCGAAAAAACGGAATCATCAGCTCGGGCTGTTTGGAGATGGAACGCAGATAACGGGCGGTACGCTGCGCGGGCGTGAGCCGCGGCACCCTACTCGAGCGGGGTTTCTGCCCCCGGACGGAGACCGCCATCGCAGCCGAAAGACCGACGGCCAGGAAACTTACCAACACGCAACCGGATTTGCGTTTCATGCAGCCTCTTCTACTTGACGCGGGCCCCAGCACGGCTGCGCCGTGCGTCCCGCTTCCCTGGCGCGGGCCCCGCAACATGTAATGGAGAGCATTGTAGCTGATTCCGGAGGCCACAATTTTAAGTTGTGAGCTGACGGA
>JAKATS010000256.1 GCA_021818645.1 Acidobacteriota bacterium
GGGATCGGCTTCCGCCAGCTCGCGCGCCTTGACAATGGCGCCATCGGAGCTTTCGGCGGGATCGGTGAGCACCAGCTCGGCGCCGTAGGCGGCGAGGATGCGCTTGCGCTCGGGGCTGACGTTGGCGGGGATGCAAAGCTTGACCCCGAAGCCGCGGGCCGCGCCGATCATGGCATAGGCGATACCGGTGTTGCCGCTGGTGGCGTCGAGCAGGATTTTGCCCGGGCCGAGGCGGCCGGCGCGCTCGGCTTCGCGCACGATGGCGCAGGCGGCGCGGTCTTTGACGCTGCCGCCGGGGTTGAACCACTCGGCCTTGGCCAGAATCTGGCAGCCGGGAAATTCCCGGCCGATGCGCTCGAGGCGCAGCAACGGCGTGTTGCCAATGCGGTCGAGCAGGGAATCGCCCAGGCGGGCGTCGGAGGGCTCGCGCCGGGGCCGGCACCAGGGCAGGTACGCGGGCTCGACGGCATCAAGTTGCAGGGCATGGGCCATAACGGTTTAAAAGAAAACGAAGCTTCCCGCGGCCAAAATGGCGGGAAAATACATACAAGCGTTAAAAATTTTCAGGGAACTGGAAAAAGGCGCGCGGGACCGCGCGACCGCTCAACATCGGCCCAGGGGACATCGCTGGCTGGGGATAGCCATGAAAAAAGTATAGCAGAAAAAAATATTGAAGATTAACTCAAAGGCATGAGCCAGGCGCAGGGGAGTGGGCCGAAGATTTCGGACAGGGGCAGGAGCGGGGCGCCGGAAGAGGAGTTGGCGGAAACAACCGCTCCGGTCCAGAGATTGCGCCAGAGCAGGGGCGCGTCCGCGGGCAGTTCGAGGCTGCCGGATCGGTCAGAGTTCCAGTCCAGCCCGGCAAACCCGGAGCCATAGCCGCGCAGGCGCAGCGGGGCGGCGGCGATCAGCCACTGAGAACCCAGGCGGCGGGCAAAGGCGCAGACGGGAAGCTCGCCGGTAACGGAAAGCGGCAGATATTCTCCCGCCTGAAATAGCTGCGGGGCGGCGCGCCGGGTTTCGAGAGCGCGCCAGGTGAGATAGAGCTTGATCCGGCCCGTGCGCCAGTCCTGCCGCCAGGCGCGCAGGGCCGCCTCCAGATCACGCGCCGCGGCGGCGCGGATTTCTTCCAGCCAGCGCGCGCGCAGATCGAAATCCGCAGGCGCGCGGTTGTCGGGATCCACCAGATGAAAATCCCAGAGTTCGCAGCCCTGGTAAAAATCGGGCACGCCGGGAGCAGCGCATTTGATGGCGAGCTGAGCCAGCGAAGCCGCGGCGGCCGGCCGGGCGATGAGTTCAAAGAAAGCCAAAAAGTCGCGCAAAAATTCCGTGTCCAGATTTAATTCTGAGCCGGTGACGGGCAGCAGGCCGGCGACGAAGCTTTCCACCGCGGCCTCGTAATCGGGGTCGGGAGAATGCCAGCGGGTCAGGCGCCTGGATTCGCGGGCCGCTTTCAGGGCAGCGGCGGTAAGGCGGGCGGGCAGGGCGGAGAGCTGGCCGGAAGCCAGCGGCCAGCACGAGAGCAGGGTTTGATAGATCCAGTATTCGAGGCCGCGGCCGGGCGCGGGCACGCCGCGCACCTGGCGGCGCAGGCCGCGGTTGAGCCGGCGCCAGCGCAGCCCGCGGCGCTGCCATTCAGGAGCGAATTCGGCCAACAGATTGAGGCGCACGCGGGCGTCTTCGCCGCGCTTGGTGTCGTGGGTCGCGGTGGCATTGAGGCCGAGCGGCATGCGGGCCCAGCGTAGGCGCATGCGCGCGTGAAAGTCCGCCAGCGCAATCGGCTCGCGCCCGGGATCGCCGCCGACCTCGTTTTGCGACAGCAGCCGGGCATAGTGATAGTAGGCCGTATCTTCCAAACCTTTGGCTTTGACCGGACCGGTCCATTGCTGCCATTGGCGCAGCCATGTGCGCTGCCCATGGTGCTGCCATTCGCGATCCGGGTGCGGAGCGAGCGCCGGCGGGCCGAAAAGAATGGGGTGTAAAAAATCCATCACCGCGCGGCGGGCCGGCCGGGCTTCGGCGGGCGCGCGCTCGAGCGCCTGTTGAGCATGCTGCCGGGCGGTTTGCCAGGCGCGGCGATCGGCTGCGGAAATCGGGCCGGAACGGATATAGGTGCGGTATTGCGGCAGCCCCACGGTGAGTTCCGTCAGCACCGCCGCGACCGCGGCGGGGTTGAGATTTTCGCCGCCGGGCAGCCGGCGCAGGCGGCGGCCCAGACGGCGGAACTCGCCGGCGAACAGGGCGGCGATCATATCGCGCTGGCGGGCGGCGGCCAACGCCGCGTAGTCCTGGCGCAGGCGGGTCAGACGGGTGTGAATTTCGCCCAAGCGCCGCCAGCCCCCGCGGTCCAGCCAGAGATCGTTGAGGTCGTTGAGGAATTCATAACCGGTGGTTCCGGCCACCGGCCAATCGGCGGGCAGATCTTCGGAACGGGCCAGGATTTTTTCCACCACGATATAGGGCGGATGATCATTGCGTGCGTCCCGCACAGCCTGATAGAGACGGTCGAGGTATTCGCCCGGATCAAAAAGGCCATCCACATGATCCACGCGCAGGCCCCAGACTTCCTTGCGCCGCATTGCATCGAGCACCCAGGCGTGGGTGGCCTGAAACACCCGGGGCTGTTCCTGACGCAGGCCGATCAGGTGATTGAGGCCGAAGAAGCGGCGGTAGTTGACGCGCTGGCCGGCGGCCCGCCAGTGCCAGAGCTGGTAGGGCTGCAGATGCAATAAACGCAGCCAGGCGCGCACCAGTTCCGGCGGGCGCGGCGACTGATTCCACTGGGCCAGCACGAAGCGGCTCCATTCGCGCAGCACCGGGTCGGGGGAAGCGGCGAGGCGATCCCGGAGCGCGGCAAATTCCCAGCGCGCCGGCTCGTCGAGCGTGTCCCGGCGGGCGAGGCGGCGCCAGGCGAGCAGCATTTCTTCCACCTGGCGCGGGCGGGGCGGGGCGGGAGTGGAACGAGTGTGAGCGCGGCGCTCGGGGCCGGCCCAGGCGGCGGCATAGGCGGCGAGGGCGAGCGGCCAGCGATGCTCGAAGTAATGAATTTCCCAT
This sequence comes from Acidobacteriota bacterium, assembly GCA_021818645.1. GTDB lineage: Bacteria > Acidobacteriota > Terriglobia > Terriglobales > SCQP01 > JAKAZV01. The sequence continues at coordinate 3,055 of JAKATS010000256.1, forward strand.
CCTTCCGGGCCGCCCGCCAACTGGATTTCTCCGGCCTGCAGGGCGGGGCGCAGGGGCCGGCCCAGCACCGGCAGAATGAGCGGGGAAAGACGGCGGGCGTGTTTACCGCGCCATTCGAGATCAAACCATTCGAGATCAAACCAGGAGGCGTAGAGCGATTCCGACCCCAGCTCGAGCACTTCACGCCAATAAGGGTTGGCCCAATCGGCGGCCATATGGTTGGGGACGATATCGAGGATCAGGCCGAGGCCGAGCGCGGCGAGAGTCCGGGTCAGGCCCAGCCAGGCTTCCCAGCCGCCCAGTTCCGGATTCACGGTTTGCGGATCGGTGACATCGTAGCCATGCGGGCTGCCGGGCCGGGCCGAGAGCACGGGCGAGAGGTAAAGATGGGAAACGCCGAGGCGCTGAAAATAATCCGCGTGATGGCGCGCCGCGGCCAAGTCCCAGGCGGGCTGGAGCTGCAGCCGATAGGCGGCGGTCAGAGGAAGAGGTTCAACGACCGGCATGGTTGCCCAAAATACTTCGATAACTTTAAGACGCGATCCACAAGATATGGCCATGCCATGGCCGGTCTATGCTTCGGGCAAATGCAGGCGGAGCAGATCGGCGGCGGCGGCGGCTTCGGCCTGCCAATCGCGGGCGGCGGCATCGCCCTGGCGGGCGGCAGCGGCGGGCCAGGCGGATTGCAGCAGGGCGAAGAGATCGTTTTCCGCCTGCCAGGTATCCACGTGAACGGGAAAGCGGCGAACAAATTCGGCCGTTTCCCGCAGTTCGCGCAGGCGATCGCGATCCTGGGCGTGTTGGCGGGCGGCGGCGGCGGCTTCGGACAGGCGGCGGGAGAGCAAGGGCGCGAGCCGGGGGAAATCCACATTGATGCCGGCCCGCTCGATTTCCTGTAGCAAGGCGGTCAGGGAAGCCGGAGCGAGGGGATGGGCGTGCAATTCCTGGCGCAGCGCGCCATAGAGCGAAAATTCCGCCGCCAGGCGCAGCCCCGGCGGGACCGGGTTGTGGCTGGCATGCAGAAACAGCAGCAGCGGGACATGGTGCTCATACAACTGGCGATAGACGCGGTCGGTGTGGTCGAGTTCCTGGGCCAGCACCCGCTCGAGCACCTCGCGCTGGGCTTCGCGAAACAGCAGGTGAAGCGCGTTATCCGACCACTCCGACCAGGTTTGCAACTGGTTGGAAGCGGCGGCCAGATTGCCGCTGTTGAAGGCCTGCTCGATTTCGGACGCATCGGGCGGCGCGGCGGCCGCGGGCCGCACGCCGCCGGAAAAATTATGCGCGCCGCGGTGCAACAGACCGTAATGGAAGCGGGCGGATTCCCAGGTGATGCGGGAGCGCACCTCGACTTCGCCGAGAGCGAGACGGGTGTCGCCGGCGCGCCAGAGCCGGGCATGGCGGCCGCGCAGGCGATAGCAGGCGTGGCCCGTGGGGGTCAGGGCATGGTTGAGCAGAATGGTGACTCCGTACCAGACCGCCAGCGAAGAGAAGGGGATGCGCATGGGATCGACCAGCTTTTCATAGACCTGGCGGCCGTCGGGATAGAGCGCGACGTTGCCGGCGGCCGATTCCAGAGGATGCAGGAGCAGTTCGCGCCAACTGCCGGGAAAGAGCCGGGCGGCCAGCTCGACGGCGCGGGCGGCGTAGGCCAGCACCTGGACGGTCTCGATGCCGGAAATATCATCGAAAAACCAGCCGCAACTGGTGTACATGAGCATGGCCTGGCGCTGCAACTCGAGCAACTGCAGTCCCTGGGAAATGGCGGCGTCATCGAGAACGGCATGGGGAGGGGCGTGGCGGGCGAAAAACTCGCGCACGTTCCGGGAGGAGCGGTCGAGCACGATCTCAATGTAGGCGTCGCGGGCGCGCCAGGGATCGCGGAACAGGGTTTGCGCGCGCGCCTCAAAGCGCGGGGCGAGGGCGTCGCGCAGGCCATCGAGCGCGGCCCGCAGGGGGCCGCGCCAGCGCTGGCGCCAGTCCGGCTTGCCGCCGGAGTTGCAGCCGCAGTCGGCGCGCCAGCGCTCGATGCCATGGGCGCAGCTCCAGGAGGAGTTTTCGATGATTTCGACTTCATCCTGCGGGGGGAAACGGGCGAGAAATTCGCCATAGTTGGTAAGCTGCGGCGCCTGAGGCTGGACCGCGGCGGAGTCCAACTGATCGAGGCAGTAAGCCAGGGCCATGTCGCCATGGGCATGATGATGGCCGTAGCTTTCGCCATCAGTGGCGACGTGGGCCAGACGCGGCCGGCCATCTTCGGGGCCGGCCAGCTCGATCAGACGGCGGGCGAAGGCGCCGCCGTCGTCCAACAGACCCTCGAAGGCGATGGCGCGCGAGGCGGGGCCGTCGTAAAAAAACAGAGCCAGCGGGCGGCCGGAGGGCAGAAGCGCCTGATAAGCGCGGCGGGTGTCAATGCGGGCGCCGGAGACATCCTGCCAGTCGCCGCCGGCGAGCGGGCGCACACGGCCGGCCTGATGCGGCGCCAGGAGGGTGAAGCGCACCCCGGCGGCGGCCAGCGCCTCCAGCGTAGGGGTATCCACGGCGGTTTCGGGCAGCCACATGCCTTCGGCAGGGCGGCCGAAATAATGATGGAAGGCTTCAAGGCCCCAAATGATCTGAGTTTCGCGATCGCGCGGGGCGGCCAGCGGCAGAATCATGTGGTTATACGCCTGGGCGAGGGCGCTGCCGTGGCCGGAAAAACGCTGGCGGCTGAGCAGGTCGGCTGAGCGCAGCGCCTCGATCATTTCAGGCCGCTCGGCGGCGAACCAGGACAGCAGGGTGGGGCCGAAATTAAAGCTCATACGCGCGTAGTTGCTGACGATCTGGCGGATGCGGCCGGATTCATCGAGCAGGCGGGCGGCGGCGTTGGGGGCGTAGCATTCACGGGTGATGCGCTGGTTCCAGTCGTGATAGGGCTCGGCCGAGGGCTGGGTTTCCACCCGCTCGAGCCAGGGATTTTCCCGCGGCGGCTGATAGAAATGTCCATGGATGCAGATGAAGGCGGGCATGATATCGAGAATAGAAGATTATCGAATGGAACAGCGGCTCTGAAGCATCATCATTTCAACTTGCGAGCTCAATCGGCAACGCCCGAACCGGCAAACGGCTGGGATACCATAACAGACATGGCCAGTGTGGTTTCAGGATTGGATGCGGCGATGCGGGCCGGATATGAGCCGGTGATCGGGCTGGAAGTGCATGTCCAGCTCAATACCCGGAGCAAGGCATTCTGCGGCTGCTCCACTACTTTTGGCGCGCCGCCCAATTCACAGACTTGTCCGGTATGCCTGGGCTTGCCGGGGGCGATGCCGGTGCTGAACCGGGAGGCGGTGGTCAAGGCGGCCAGGACCGCGCTGGCGCTGGGATGCCAACTGCGGGAGCGCTCGATTTTCGCCCGCAAGAATTATTTTTATCCCGATCTGCCGAAAGGCTATCAGATCAGCCAATATGACCGCCCGCTGGCCGAGCAGGGCGGTCTGGAAATACCGGCGACGGCGGGCGGCGGGGCGCGGCGGATCGGCATCACCCGCATCCACCTGGAAGAAGACGCGGGCAAAAGCCTGCACGAAGGCTTTGCCGATTCCGATCGGTTCAGCTACGTGGACCTGAACCGCTCGGGCGTGCCGCTGATTGAAATCGTCTCCGAACCGGATCTGCGCGCGCCCGCCGAGGCGCACGCCTATCTGAGCCGGCTGAAGCAGATTCTGCTGTTCCTCGATGTTTCCGACTGCAACATGGAAGAAGGCAGCCTGCGCTGCGACGCCAACGTGAGCGTGCGGCGGCGCGAGGACCCCAGGTTCGGGGCCAAGATCGAGATTAAAAATCTCAATTCGTTCCGTTATCTGCAGCAGGCGCTGGAGTATGAGATCGAGCGCCAGATCGAAACCCTGGAAAGCGGCGGACGGCTGCGGCAGGAAACCCGGCTGTATGACGCGGCCAGCGGACGCACCCACCCGATGCGCTCGAAAGAGCAGGCGCACGACTACCGCTATTTTCCCGAGCCCGATCTGCCGCCGCTGATGCTGGACGCGGGCTGGCGCGAGGAGATCGCGGCCAGCCTGCCGGAACTGCCCGCGGCGCGGCAGCGGCGCTGGCAAACCGAATGGGGCCTGACGGCCTATGACGCCGAGGTGCTGACCGGTACGCCGGCGCAGGCGGAGTATTTTGAAGCCGCCGCGAAGGCCAGCGAGCACCCCAAAGTCACGGCCAACTGGATCATGGGCGAGCTGAGCGCCCGGCTGAATGCCCAGGGACTGGACTGGAGCCGGGTTCCCATGCCGCCCGCGCACGTGGCCGAGCTGGTGAAGATCCTGAACGCGGGCACGATTTCCGGCAAGATGGCCAAGGAAGTTTTTGAGCAGGCCTGGAAGACCGGCCGCTCGCCGCGGCAGATCGTGGAAGAGTCGGGCGCGCGCCAGATCACCGACCCGGCCGCGATTGACGCCATTCTCGACGGCGTGCTGGCCGCGCATCCGGCGCAGGTGGAACAGTATAAAAAAGGCAAAGTTGCGCTGCTGGGCTTTCTGGTCGGGCAGGCCATGAAGGCCTCCCGCGGGCAGGCGAATCCGGAACTGGTGCAGGAGCGGATCAAGGCGCGGCTGGGATGAGGCCAAGTCCCAGGGACCGAGTTCACCGTCCCAAATCCCGAGTTTGAGCCACTCGGCTCAATCACATGTTTGCCAGGCTTTTAGAGGTGGTCATTGAAGGTCCGGAAAGTCGGCGGCCGGCGCCGCTGGCTCATCTGGATTCATTCGCCATGCGCGGGTTTACCGGAGAAAGCCGGTTTGACGCCACGCTGCCGCGGGCCGCGGGGGAAATGGAAGCCGGGCTGGAAGTGCCGCTGCCGGAGCTGGCGCGGGCGCTGGAAGACTGGTTTCGCCGCAAAAG
>JAKATS010000115.1 GCA_021818645.1 Acidobacteriota bacterium
GACCGCGAACAGGCCCGGCAGAGCATTCAACGAGCCGTGGAGCAAGTACGCCAAGGCCGCCCCTTGCTGGTTTTTCCGGAAGGGACGCGGTCAGCGGATGGAATACTATTGCCCTTTCGCATGGGCGCGTTTCAAATTGCTGCCCAGGCCGAGTCCATAATCATTCCGGTCACGATTCAAGGCACGCGGGAATGCCTTGCACGTAAAAGTTGGCGGCTTCACCCAGGGAGAGTACGAATTACAATTCATCCCCCGATTCCCGCTCTTCCCGCCGCTGATCTCTCCCCCTTGGCCGACCAGGTCAGAAATGCCATCACCGGCTGCATGCACGGCCTCAGCGCAGTGTGATGGTGGCGAAATCAACCGTGCTAGAGTGAGTCCGAATTGATTTCGCATTCGAGAAGCCGGTTCGTACAGAGCGATTCAGTATTTATGTTTGTTATTTATTTCCGCCTTTTCGCCAGGCTAGGTACATTTCCGGCAGCCGCGGCAGGAGGGCCATGACCCGCAGCCACTTTCCATGTTCAAAAGCGGGACTACCGCTATACATTTTGCCGCCCGTCAGATCGCCGTGCGTGCCACTCTGGGCGGTGATGATGGCGCGAGCTCCAATCGTACAATGTCCTGCTACACCTACCTGTCCGGCGAGGGTGCAGTTTTCCTCAATGCGCGTGGAACCGGCCAGACCCGTTTGGGCGCAGAGTAAGACATTTTCTCCCAGTCGGCTGTTGTGGCCGACATGCACAAGATTGTCAATTTTACAGCCGTCGGCAATGGTTGTTTCGGCCAGCGATGCGCGGTCAACGCAGGCGTTGGCCTGAATTTCCACCATGCTCCCGATCACCACGCGTCCGACCTGAGGAATTTTTTCATGCCGGTCGCCATCGGGAGTAAAGCCAAAGCCATCGCCACCGACGACGGCGCCGGGTTGCAGGATGACTCCGTTACCGAGCCGCGTGCCTTCGCGGATTACGACATGCGCATGGACCAGTAGATCGTCACCCGCCCAGACATCGGGATATAACACTGCGTGAGGATGAATTACGGCCCGGGCGCCGAGCCGGCAACCCGGGCCGATGACAGCATAAGCTCCAATGCTGGCCTGCGGCCCGATCCGGGCGCTGGAGTCTATGTTGGCTGTAGGATGAATGCCAGGAGTCGGGCGGTATGGCGGATGCAGCAATTCGACGGCTCGGGCCATGGCCAGCGCGGGCTGAGCACAACGAATGGTTGGACGATCCAGGGCAGGGAAGCTATGCGGGAGCAGCAACGCACCTGCGCGGCTGGATTTAACCGTTTCCAGATAATCCAGGCCTAGGGCATACGAAAGTTCACTCGGGCCGGCATGTTCCAGGCTCTGAATCCCGGTCACCTCAAAATCCGGCTGATCGCAATCACCTGCGAGTGCCTGGGCCAAGTATTTCAATTTCATAAAACATCATTTTCTCCGGGTTCGGGTGGAAACAATCGGATCTGAGATGCCGTTACCGCAGCTTTGCCTGGTTTAGGTGCGCCGATGACGCCCAGCACCGCCAGACTCAATAACGCCGAGCGCGGCACATAAAAACGAGACAGCCCCCCCGGCGCGAGCAATAAAAAGCCAAACCGCATGCAAGACAGCAGATCGTTCGCCAGCAGCGCTTCCAGGCGGTCGCCAAGTTGATTTTGCAATTGCACCCATAAGCCGGGCTGGCGCGGGCGGCTGGAAAACTTTTTGCGATCGAGCGGCAGCGGGTCCTGAAAATCGCGCACAATCCAGATCTGCAATATATCGTCCTGACCGGTTTGCCGAATTTGGCCTTGTAAATCCAACCATTGTACAGGGTCGTGTTCCGGCAGACTATCTGGGTCCACATAGCCCTGCTTTCGGTCGCCGTTCCGCAACACAATCCAGGCTTTTTTATGTGTCGCGGCCATAAAGATCTGATCTGTCAGGCATGATGGGGCGGGGCCACGTTTTTGTTTCACAATTACAATGTTCTGTCCTGCGGACCGGCCATAGGGGCGGCTGGCGCGGCATTGGATTGTTGATCACCATGGTGTCTATCGGTCGTTCATGTTGCCGGCCGAAATTGATTGTACAACTGGTCAGGAAACATGCTAGTATGAGGCTGATCCGGCGGACAGAAAAAATCATGTAAGTATTTGATTTAATTATAGTTCATGGATAATCTGCTTCTATTTCGAAAATCGTCGGGCCAGCCGTTGAACCCACCTGCTCCCAAGGAGCCTTTGCCGCTAGAAATAGAAGCCTATTTACATTATCTGCGTGCCGAAAAAGGCTTATCAAACAACAGTTTAGAATCGTATTCGCGTGATTTGGCCGAACTCAGCCAATGGCTGGCAATGCGGGGATTGCCGTTATTGCAATGCCAGCCGGCCGACCTGAGGCATTATCTGCTTTATTTGCAGCAAAAAGGTTTGAAGCCCAGCAGCTCAGCGCGTGCCTGGGCGGCGATTCGCGGCTGCTTCAGGTTTTTGCGCAAAGACCGTTATATTTCCCTGGACCCTTCGGAATCACTGCAAGCGCCCCGGCGCAGCCGTCCACTGCCCAAAATCATATCCGAAGCCGGCATGCGGGCTCTGCTGGAACAGGTTGCGATCAAAGCCAACCGGCCGCCGGTGGCCCGGCCACGGTCGGAGCACCTGACAGCACTACGCGATCAGGCGTTATTCGAGCTGGCCTATGCCAGCGGCCTGCGGGTCAGCGAACTGGCGCAGCTGCGGCGCGAGCATCTCGACCTGGAACTGGGAGTTTTACGGGTTCGCGGAAAAGGAAACAAAGAACGTTTCAGCCCGATAGGCAAAGCGGCGATGCAGGCGATTCGCCGTTACTGGGATGCGGCAAAACGCCCCAATCCGTGGGTATTTGCCGGGCCGAGCGGGAAACCGCTGAGCCGGCAGGCACTATGGAAGCGCATGCATGCCTGGGATCGCGGCCAGAACCAGAAAGTCAGCCCGCATTTGTTCCGACACAGTTTCGCTACGCATATGCTGGAACGTGGCGCTGATCTGCGCAGCGTTCAGACGCTGCTCGGACATGCCGACATTTCCACCACGCAAATCTATACGCATGTCGCGACTCGGCGCATGCAGGAAGTTTACCGCAGCCATCATCCCCGCGCCTGAGAAGCGGAGAAAGCCAGACAGGATTAGCCGCACATGGCCGACTATATATTTACCCTCGAACGCCGTCTGCTGCCGGAGCAATACCAGACCGTGCAGCGGCTGGAGCAGGTCTGCCGCGAACAGCAAACCAATCTGTATCTGACCGGCGGTCCCATGCGCGACTTATTGGCCGGAAGGCCCATCCGGCATCTCGATTTCACACTCGACGGCAATCCGCAAAAGCTGAAAAAGACGCTGGCGCGGGAAAGCTTTGAGGTGATCTATGAAGGAGAGCACGAGGAAAGCCTACGGCTGCGACGCCGTCAGACACGGCTGCGCTTGAGCGCCGCTCATACCTGGGTTTTCGGCCCGGGTGGAAAACCACAATGGCGGAAATGCAGCGTGATGGAGGATTTAAAGAGCCGCGGCTTTACTCTTGACGCTATCGGCCTTTCGCTCAACCCGGCATCACGTGGACTGCTGCTCGATCCTACCAATGGGCTGGCGGATATTGAGGCCAGGCAAATCCGCATCATTCAGCCGCTGGCCTTTCAACAGGATCCGGTATTGCTGTTGCGGGCATTGCGTCTAGCCACGCGGTTGGAATTTCAAATGGAAGAACGCACGGCGGCGCGCTGGTCGGAAGCTTGCGAAGAAAACCGGCTTACTCATGCCCTGCCGCTGATGCTCGGCCGGGAATTAGAGGCACTGGCGTATGAGCCCGATCCGGCCCGCATCCTGCGTGCCTGGCAAAAAGAGAAGCTGCTAGCCCCGGCGTTTGGGAAAGCCCTGAAACTTGCATCCATGAATTTCGCCGCCATGGCCCAGGCGCCCAAACTGGCGGAAGATCTGAACGCCGCCGGCCTGACTGCCGATCCGGCACCGGCGATATTGCAATGCATGCTGGGGCATTTGCCGGCCCGGGATCAATCGGCACTGGCAAGATTGCCGCTCAGCCAACCCTTGGCTCGCTGGCGTGAACTGCCCCAGGCGGCCAAAGCGCTGGAAAAGCAGATCGCTTCCAAGGCGGCTGCGACGCTGAGCGGCCTGTATGAGATTTTGCAGCAGACGCCGCCCGAAGTGACACTCTACGCCATGCTGCCCGGCTCATTACCGCGCTCGCAAAAGCGGCTGAAGGAATTTTGCACCGCGCTGCCTCCGCTGCGCGCCCGCTTGCCGATTTTGGCGCTACGCCAGTTGGGCGCCAATCCTGACACCGGAGCGTTTCAGCAGGTGATCCGAATCCTGTTCCGGCGCATGCTGCAAGGCGAGTTGACGCAAGAATCCGAACTGGCGCTTGCCTTGCGGCAGGAAGCAGAAAAACTCCACCTCATTCCGGCGCCGTCTCCAGTGGCCGAAACTGCGTCGTCCCGGCCGGGCCGCGGCCGTGGACGCGGCCGGCGACCCGGATAAACCTAATGAGGGTACTGTAGAAGATTAGCGGCAACTTCAAGAGGCCAATTCGTCTGGCCTGTGCTTATCCATGGCGGATTCTTTCGTTCATCTTCACGTTCATTCCGATTACTCGCTGCTCGATGGCGCCTGTCAGGTCACGAGCCTGGTGGAACAGGCTGCCTCCCAGGGCATGCCTGCGGTGGCGCTGACCGACCATGGCAACCTGTATGGCGCGGTGGCGTTTTATGAGGCTGCGCGCGCACGTGGCATTCGCCCGATCATCGGCTGCGAACTTTACGTCTGTAAAAACGAGGATCACCGAGCCGAAGGCAAAGACGACACCTATCATCATCTGGTGGTGCTCTGTGAAAATCAGCAAGGCTACCGCAATCTGGTCAAAATCGTATCGGAAGCCAGCCTCCATGGGTTCTACTACAAACCGCGCATCAGCAAAAAATATTTGGCCGAACACAGCCAGGGCCTGATCGGCCTGTCGGCGTGCCTGAAGGGCGAAGTTCAGGAATTTCTGCTGCAGGACCAGCCCGAGGCTGCCCTCCGCACGGCGGCTGAATTCCAGGACATCTTCGGCAAAGGCGGGTTTTACCTGGAAATACAGGACCAGGGGCTGGAACAGGAAAAGCGCATTCTGCCCGCGCAAGCTGAATTGGCGCGACGCGCCGGTTTGCCGCTGGTGGCCACCAACGACTGCCATTATCTCCATCACGCCGATGCGGCCTCGCATGAAGTTTTGCTCTGCGTGCAAACCGGCAAGCGCATGAGCGACAGCCAGCGGATGCGATTTTCCACCGATCAGTTTTATTTCAAATCCGCGGAGGAAATGCGGCAGGTATTTGCGGAATTTACACCTGCGCTGCAGCGCACGCTGGAAGTTGCCGAGCGGTGCCATTTGGAAATCGCGCCGGTCGACCATCCATTTCCTCATTTTGAAGTGCCGGCGGGCCATACGCTTAACAGTTATCTTGAGCATCTGGCCCGGGCAGGGCTGGAAGCGCGGTCCTCACGCATCGCTTCGCGCCGGCAGCAGGGCAAAGCCTGTCCGCCGTTAGAACAATACCAGGAACGGTTGGCGCGTGAGCTGGCGGTCATCCAGAAGATGAACTATGCCGGGTATTTTCTCATTGTCTGGGATTTTATCCGCTATGCCCGCGAGAACGGCATCGCGGTCGGGCCCGGCCGCGGCTCGGCAGCCGGCAGTCTGGTTTCCTACGCCTTAAGCATTACCGATCTCGATCCGCTCGAGCACGGGCTTCTCTTTGAGCGCTTTCTCAATTCCGAGCGTATCTCAATGCCGGATATTGACGTGGACTTTTGCATGGAACGGCGGGGCGAGGTGATCGAATACGTCACCCGCAAATACGGCCGGGAAAACGTTTGCCAGATTATCACCTTCGGTACGCTGGGTGCCAAGGCCGCGATCAAGGACGTGGGCCGGGCTTTGGATATGCCCTATGCCGAGGTGGACCGGCTGGCCAAGCTGGTGCCGAACCAGCTCAATATCACGCTCGAACAGGCGCTGGCGCATGAACCGGCCCTGCGCGGCCAAGTTGAACAGGATGGCCGGGTGAAAGAATTGCTTGATCATGCCCGGCGGCTGGAAGGCCTGGCCCGCCATGCCGGAATGCATGCCGCCGGGGTGGTGATCGCACCCCGCCCGCTCACCGAATGGGTGCCTCTGGCCCGCACTGCGCGACAGGAAATCGTGACGCAATACGATTTGAACGGCCTGGAAAAACTCGGCCTGCTGAAAATGGACTTTCTGGGCCTGACTACGCTGACTATTCTGCAGGAAGCGCGGCGGCTGATCGAGGCGCGGGGGCAAAGGGTGGACTGGGATGCGATTTCAGAAGAAGATCCTTCGGCTTATGAGGTTTTCTGCCGCGGCCTGACCAGCGGAATCTTTCAGTTTGAATCCAATGGTATGCGCGACATCCTGCGCCGCTACCGCCCGGATAAACTCAGCGATTTGACGGCTCTCAATGCCCTGTATCGCCCCGGCCCGATTCAAGGTGGGATGATTGATGATTTTATTGACCGCAAGCACGGCCGTAAAAAAATCGAGTACGATCTGCCCGGTCTGGAACCCATACTGGCCGAAACCCTGGGCGTATTTCTTTATCAGGAACAGGTGATGCAAGCGGCGCACGAGTTGGCCGGGTACTCCCTGGGCGAAGCCGATCTGCTGCGCCGGGCCATGGGCAAAAAAAAGCCCGAAGAAATGGCCAGACAGCGGGAAACTTTTATCGCCGGAGCCACCGCGCGCGGCCTTCCGCGCGACCGTGTGGCCCGGGTATTTGATCTGATGGAGCAATTCGCCGGTTATGGCTTTAATAAAAGCCATGCCGCCGCCTACGCCGTAATCGCTTTTCGCAGCGCCTGGCTGAAGGCGCATTTTCCGCTTGAATTCATGGCCGCTCTGCTGACGCTGCAGATGGGCAATACCGATAATGTGGCCCTTTATATTCAAGAATGCCGGGCCATGCAGATCGCAGTGCTGCCGCCGGACATTAACGTGAGCGACGCGCGCTTTACGCCCAGCGCGGGAGCCATACGTTTTGGCCTGGAAGCGATCAAGAATCTGGGAGCGAACGCGGTGCGCTCCATCCTGGAGGAACGCACCCGGGGGGGCGCTTTTTCCGATCTGCCGGATCTTTGCCAGCGAGTAGGTGGTTTGAATCGCCGGGTCCTGGAAAGCCTGGTGAAAAGCGGGGCGCTGGATGACTGGGGGGCGCGTGCGGCATTATGCGAAGAATTGGACGGCGCGCTGGACCAGGCGCAAAAACATTTACGGGATCAGGCCCAGGGGCAGCACGGATTGTTTCTGCAGTTTGAAGCCGCCCAGCCTGCCCCGGCCAAAGCCCGCAAACCGGAATGGGATGCTTTAACCAAACTGCAGCATGAAAAAGAAATGCTCGGAATGTATGTCAGCGCCCATCCGCTCGATGACTATGACGATCTGCTGCTGGAACTGGAGGCCGATCGCCTGGATCATCTGCGGGAATTGCGGAGTGAGCGCGAGCAGGTGCGCCTGGCAGGCGTGATCGCCGGACTGCAAATCAAGCGCAATAAGCGGGGTGAGAACTGGGCGGTGGCGCGGCTGGAAAATCGCGAGGGCAACATCGAAATGCTGTGTTTTGCCGAGCCGTTTCGCCGTTATGGAGAACTGCTTCGCACCACCATTCCAGTGTTGGCTCGCGGCCGCTGGCTGGCCGACAGCGACGGCGCAGCCCGGCTGCAGTTGGAGGAATTAAGCGAGCTGGCGCGGGAGCGGGTCCAGCCGCCGCGGGCCATGATCCTACGCGTGGATCTGGATCGACTGGAACCTGAACCCGCTCGCGCCCTGCCGGAAATCCTGAACCGGAAGCCTGGCCCCACCCGGCTGCATTTATATCTGCGCAGCGAGCGCGAGCATTTCG
>JAKATS010000102.1 GCA_021818645.1 Acidobacteriota bacterium
CGGCGTACCAGGCCCAGGACTGGGCTTACAGCTTTCAGGCGCCCTGGCTGCTGGTTTCGCTCGCCGGCTATGACTCCGATCCGGCCGGCTTCCTGCTGCAGATCGTCCACCATACCCGGCAGGGCCGGCGGCAGCTGTTTCATCGGCCGACGCCGGCCTCGGCCATCCTGGGACTCGGAACCAAGCCCCTGCCCTCCCGCCGGCCGTACCTGGTGGACGTGGGCGAATCGCTTTCAATCGAAGTCCGCAATCTTTCGAGTGTGGCCACGGCCGCGGCGCCTTCCAACATCTGGGTGGCGCTGCACGGCATGACGGTCACGGAACAGGCTGCTGCATCATGAGTCCTGATGCTTTTTTCCAGCGCGCGCTGGCCGCGGCGGTCCGCGGCGGCCATATCTTTCCCGAATATGCCGTCTGCGAGGCCGCGGAAGAGTCGGGCTGGGGCGATTCGGAGCTGGCCGGCTATAACAACCTTTTCGGGCAGAAGTGGCCCGAGGATCCGCCGGCAGGCTGGGCGTATCCCCGGATCCGGATTCCGACCTGGGAGGTCGTCAATGGCGAGCGCGTGCGCCTAGTGGGGCCGAATGCCCCTTACTGGCCTGTTTTCCCCGGCTGGACGGCCAGCTTCCGCGAGCGCATGGCCCTGCTGCGGCGCCTGGCGGGCTATAAGCTCGAGGACGGCTCGCCGCGCTTCCCCGGATATGCCGCGGCAATCAAAGCGACCACGGGCGAACAGTTCGTGACGGAAGTCAGCCGGGACTGGTCCACCGACCCGCAACGCGCGGCGAACGTGCTGGCCATCTACAAGAGTCACGCGACCTTTTTGCAGCCGCTTCTGGCGCAGGTGCAACAATCCCATGCTTCCCAAATGGCTTAACCAAACCCGGCTCGCGCGGCGATTCTACCGGCCGCCCTTATCGCCGAAATTTCTCGATCGGCCGCAGTCGAATGCCGACTGGTTCGACCTGGCGCCGGCGCCGTTTGTGGGCTATCCGCTTGCCGGCGCCGGCCCGGTGGACGTGTATGCGCTGAGTGTGCCGGCGGGCCTCAATGCCATCATTCGCCAGCTCGCCATTGTGAACACCGGCGGCAACCAGGTGGACGGCACGGGCCAGGTCGTCTGGCGCATCCTGGTGAATCACGCCGGCCTGCGTGGATACAACAACATCCAGAGCCAGATCGGGCAGATGGATCTGCCGGTCGCGACCTATATCCCGCTGATCGAAGGTGATTATCTCGAGGTCACGGTCGAGGTTCCCGCCGGCCAGCAGGACATGCCGGCCGGCAGCTTCACAGCCTGCCGCCTGGTCGGCTGGTATTACCCTTCGAGCTTCCATGAGGAAAACCACTATGACGCTGCGTAAAATGCTGCTTGCGCTGCTCGCGCTGGCGGTCGGAGCCGTGGGCCAGTCCACGACCTTTTCCGTGCAGGCATTCAATGCGGTGACCACGGCCGGGCCGTCGGCGATCTTTCGCAACATCGGGCAGTCATCCCACTGGCTGACATACTGCGCCGGCAGCGGCCTGACATCGCTGCAGATTCAGATCGAGGCATCCGAAGACCACGGAGCGACCTGGTTTGCGATTTCGGATGTTGGCAGCAATACCACCGGCTGCGCGGTGCTGCAAGGCTCGGGATATTTCGACGAGGTGCGTGCGGACATCCTGGCAATCGCCGGCGGATCCGTGACGGCTTATTATTCGGCCAGCGTCTATCCGGTCGCCTCGGGCGGCATCGTCAAAGGCGGCACGGCGGCGCGGCCGGTCGCGCTGATACCCAACGCTTCCTGGATCAATGACGCGCTACTCTCAACGTCGCAGACCATCAGCTCGAACGCGACGGTGGTGGGAGGCATTGAGGCCTATAACCCGAACACTTCCGTGGTGTACCTGGTACTGACCGACAATGGGACTCCGGTGGTGGTTCACCCCATCGCGGCCGGCGCGGAAAGCTCGATCGCGCTTTCGGCCGGGGTCTATACGGTCACCAACCTGGCCGCCTACTGCACGACGTCGCTGTCCACGCCGACGGCGCCGGCGACCGGGTGCGTGGTTGACGTGTTCTATAAGCCGCTGGTGTTTCTCGCGAATGAGATCACGATCAATGGGACCGTGGTGCATTACTCGAACTCGCCCAGCAATGGGCTCTACTGAGATATGAGCATCGAATACAGCATTTTCGGCATTTTCATCGTGCAGCTGGCAGGGGTCGCATACTGGGCCGGATCGCTTAAGATGCAGGTCCGGAACCTGGCCGACTCCATCAGCCGCATCGAAAAGCAGCTGGAAGCCCTGCACCGGAGCTGATATGCCCTTCGTAGCTTCAGCGGCCTCGGCCATTCCGGCCATGTCCAATAATTTTGGCACGGCCTCAAACTGGGTCGGCGCCGGCCAGGAAGCCTTCAGCGCCGCCGTGGGCTCGGGCGCCACGGGCACTTT
Organism: Acidobacteriota bacterium; assembly: GCA_021818645.1. Taxonomy (GTDB): domain Bacteria; phylum Acidobacteriota; class Terriglobia; order Terriglobales; family SCQP01; genus JAKAZV01. Next base: position 2,440 of record JAKATS010000102.1, read on the forward strand.
GGCGGTTATCGGATCCGCGCTGCCCTGGGTGGGCGCCGGCCTGGCCGTGGCCTCGATTGCCGACAATCTGATCCGCTGCGGAACGATCGGCCAGGTCGGCTGCCAGAAGGTCGCTGCGGCCAAGCTGACCGAAGCCGCCGTCAAGGCCTGCTTCCAGGTGGTTTGGGATTATGAGCAAGGCAAGGCAAGCTATAGCCAGGCAGTGCAATTCATCCAGCAATCCATCCTGGCCAAGCTGCAAACGATCCACGCGCCGCGCTGGTCGCTGACCGGCGTCAGCCCCAACCACTTTGGGACGTTCTGCTCAATATTATGGCGAATCGCGCCGCGCACAAGCCAGACGGCGATGTACCTGTGTCCGCCGCAGCCGAAAGGCGCCATGGCCAACCCGCAGCTGGGCGACCGCGGCGGAGCCCTGGGCCGCGACGCTTCGCTTTACGATGTGATCCAGAGCTGCCTCCAGGCGCTGACGATCATCCGGCCGCCGCAGATCCATCGGCCGCCACTGACGGCGCAGGCGATGGCCTCGCAGGCTTCCGCCGGCGCGGCTGGCGCCGCGGCGGGATCCTCGCCGGCGGCTGTGCCGGCAAAATCTTCAATCAGTAAATGGCTTTTGCTCGGCGCCCTGGGCGCCGGCGTTTTGTTGGTGGCTACATGAAAAAATACCTTTGCCTGCTTTTATTGTTGTGCCTGCCGGCGATCGCGCAGAATGCCACGCCGATCACGGCGAAGACCCTGACCATGCCGCTATTGAACGCTCCCGAAGCGCCGACCAGCGGCAGCGCCACGGTGCTCGGCAACCCCGGCAACGCGACCTATTACTTCTGGGTTGTGGCCTCAACTATCGCCGGCAATGCCAGCCCGGCCGGGCCGTACACCGCGGTGCGCGCGCCCAACCAGATCTCGGCGTCGGATCAGATCTTCGTCGCCTGGAACAATACCGGGGCCCTGAGCTACGACCTGCTAATGACTTCGGCGCCGGCGCAGCCCTCCGGAGCCTGCGGCTGCGCGATCGCGACGGGCATCGCGGCGGCCTATTACAGCGTCTCGAGCTCGACGACCAGCGCCTACACGGTCAACACGCTGAACCCGGCGATGCTGAGCCTGACGCTGCAAAATGAGGCCACGTCCGCCGGCATCGCCTCGCTCGCGGCATATTGGAACGGCGCGCGGGAGTGGACGGTGGACTCGACCGGCGCGGCGACGTATAACGCGATCAAAGGAAAGAACATCAACGGTGTACTGGGCGCCGCGCAATATTCCAGCTTAAGCGCCGCGTGTACCGCTCTGGGCGGAGTGAACGGAACTGTGCAGATCACCGGAACTGAAGCAGTCACCGCCAACACCACAATCCCGACGAATTGCGGTTTGTGGTTCCCGGTGGGGAGTGCGGGGCAAATCAGCATCAGCAGCGGCGTTACGCTTACTGTTCTTGGGCCAGTTGAAGCCGGGCCAGTGCAGATATTTAGCGGAGCCGGAACGATATCTTTCAGCGGCAACTACATGCAGGATCGCGCATATATCGAATGGTGGGGAGCAGTTTGCAATGATTCAACCGACGATACGAATGCTGTGCAAAAAGCCTTTAATCAAGTCGGGATTGTTCCTCTATATATACCTAATGGAGCTGGCTGTCTTATAAAATCTCCACTCACCTTCAACGATCAGTTGCATCTTCGTGGCAGTTCAATTGTGACATCCAAATCACTACTGGACTTCTCTTTAACCGTACCCGCCTCAACGCAAGATGTGCTATTGCAACCGGCCAGCGGGCAAACGGGAGCTTATTTCAGCATCCATGGAGTTACGTTAGAAGCTTCTAACGTGGATGCTACCGATGGGACCAGTACGCTAATTGGGTTGCTTTTGCCGCAGGCTGAACAGGCGACAGTTGAACGTAATAACTTTATTCCCCCGAGCGGCTGGATCGGCGGGACGACGATTGGGCTGGAAATCACCAATATCAACAGCGGCCAATCGTTTTACGGAATAGCGCAAAGCAATTCATTCGGACCTTGGAGCAGCGATATTACTCTTTCTGGAGTGCCAGGCGGTTTGGTCAACGCCTGGACGTTCATCAACAATCTTTTTCAAGGGACTGGCACTAGCTCCGTTGGCACTGTTGATATAACCGGCGCAGATTCCGATACGTGGATTTCTAATGATTTCTCTACGGGCACCTATGGAATTGTTCTGCATGGGCCAAATATCACGGCGCAGTCTGTTTATGGTGGCTATGTGGATGGAACTCATACTGTTCCGTTTGCCTATGCGACCGGCTTTACATCTCCGACGTCCGGCATTCTATCAGTACGCGATGTTCCCGGCATGTCCACGGCTGCATCTGAATTTTCCGGCTTCCCATCGGGCGGCTTCGTCTTTTCTCCGGCAGGTGGCGATGTGGCGCAGTTGAAAAATGCAACGCAATTCCAGCCGGGTGCGAACAATGGCGGCCCAACCTGCGCCGAAACGCCTAACTGGGGTAGCCTTGATTGTATAGCGACTAACACGCCAATCACTGCGGCGAATCTTGAAGTCGGTTTGGCATCACAAGATGGAGCCGGCGTGGCTCCTGACGTGATGGCAAATCAAAACGGAAACAATACCGTTGCCGGAATCGGCGCATGTCAGGAGTGGGACTTGGATACCAACTACCTTAATCAGGCGTGGTTGTGTGTCGCCAAAGAAACTCTTAGCTCATTTACGCCAACATTCAAATTTTATGGTCGCACCGGATCAAGCACTGTGGGCGATTTTGCCACGCTCTCAAGTAATGGGTGGGATTTTCTGACGGGAGCAACTCTGCCTGCCGGGCAAACATTCACGAACAATGGGACCATCAGCGGGGGCACCGTAAATGCGACAACTTGCGAACAAGGTGGTGTGGCATGCACTCTTACCATCGCCAGCGGCACAGCCACAATGGGTACGGCTGCAATATCAGCCGGAACCTGTGCCACGGCGGTTACAGTGGCCGCGACGAATGTGACCACAACCGATTCGATCAACTGGAGCTTCAATGCGGCTCCCGGAACCGGCTGGCCGTCTTTGACCGTTCAGACGTACCCGACAGCGGGTGATGTCTCGTTCTTGGTTTGCAACCCGACGGCTGGAAGCGTGACGCCCGCAGCCGCGACCCTCAACTGGCGCGTGGTCAGATAAAGCGATGAATTATTCCGCTCAAATTTCTGCTGCCGCCGGCGCGGCCGGGATCCCGGCGAGCCTGGCCCTGGCCGTCGCGCAGCGCGAGTCGGGCGGCCGGCAGTACGACTCGGCCGGGAACGTCCTGACCGGATCCCAAGGCGAGCTCGGGATCTTCCAGCTCATGCCGGCGACGGCCGCGGAGCTCGGCGTGGACCCGCGGGATCCGCTCGAGAACATCCAGGGCGGCGTGCAGTTCCTGGCCCAGCTGGTCAATCAATTCGGCCTGCCGGCGGGGCTCTGGGCCTACAACTGGGGCCCGGGGAACGTCCAGGCGGCCCTGGCCGGCCAAAGAACCGTGCCCTCGACCGTCAAAGCCTATGCCAACTGGGTTCTCTCGAGGGCGAACATAACGCCTGGCGTTCAGGCGGCAAGCCCGGCTCTGCAGCTCTCGATCACCGGGCCGGGCTATACCCCGCCGGCGGCGCCGGCGTCAACGTTTCCCTGGGGCTGGGTCCTGACTGGCCTGGTAGCTGCCGGGTTACTGATTATTGCCTGACACTGCAAAAAACACTTGACACGCAAATTCCATATCGGTACTTTAGCCTTGGTTCCTGACGGTTTACATAATCATGCGGGTTTTCGGCCAGCGCTGAGTTTATTGCGGTTTGAGCGCGTGAGTCCGAGAACACTATGTATTATGTTAACTTTTAGCCGGGGCCGGAATGGGATGGTCCTGACGGCGGTATCTGAGCGCCCATAACCGCAACCGGTCCATATACAAATAGATCACCGGAGTGGTAAATAAGGTCAGCAACTGCGAAACCAGAAGGCCGCCGACGATGGTCACCCCTAGCGGCTTGCGAAACTCCGAACCCATACCTGTGCCGAGCGCCAGCGGCAGAGCGCCGAACATGGCCGCCAGCGTGGTCATCAGAATAGGACGGAAACGCAGCACGGCAGCTTCATAAATGGCGGCATCGGGCGAAAACTGGCGCTTGCGTTCGGCATCGAGCGCGAAGTCAATCATGATAATTGCGTTTTTTTTCACAATCCCAATCAACAACAGAATGCCGATCAGGGCGATCACCGTGAGCTGGAGATGAAACACCAGCAGTGCCAGCAGCGCGCCTACGCCGGCAGAAGGCAGCGTGGAAAGTATGGTGATGGGGTGAATGTAGCTTTCATATAGAATGCCGAGCACGATATAGACCGCAATCAGCGCAGCGGCGATCAGATACGGCTCGTTAGCCAGTGAAACCTGGAATTGCTGGGCGGTGCCGGCAAAGCTGGCTTTAAAGCCCGGCGGCGGATGCAACCGGGCCTCGGCGGCGGTGACCGCGGTGACCGCGGCGCCGAGCGAGGAGTTGCGGGCCAGATTGAACGACAGAGTCACGGCCGGCATCTGGCCCTGATGATTCACCTGCAGGGCGGTATTGCTGGGCACGGCTCGTACCAGTTCTTTCAGCGGAATCATCTTTCCGGAACTCGATGGCACATCAAGATCGCTGAGCACACCAGGATCGCGGCGAAAGCGCCGGGGTACGGTGAGCACCACATGGTATTGGTTCAGGCCGGTATAGATGGTGGAGACTTCGGCCTGGCCAAAGGCGTCATACAAAGTTCGATCCACAGCCTGCATGGGCACGCCCAGCCTGGCGGCCAGGACCCGGTTCACGATCAGCCGCAGTTCAAGGCCGGAATATTGCTGATCGGTGTTGACGTCGCGCAGCATGGGAAGTTTGCGCAGGGCGGCGAGTACGCGCGGCGACCACTGCCGGAGTTCGGAGAGGTTGTCGTCTTCCAGGGTGTATTGATATTGCGAACCGGTGAGCCGGCCGCCGATGTTGATGTCCTGAATTGGCTGCATGAACAGGCGCACGCCGGGCACCCGAGTTAAGCGCGGCCGCATCTGGGCAATAAAGGCAGCTGAGCTGATCTTGCGCTGGCTAAGCGGCTTGAGCTGGATAAACATGCGGCCGATGTTCAGTCCCCCGCCCCCGCCGGTAAACGAGGCAACGGTTTGCACAGCGGGATTTTTCAATACCGTATCCACCAGTTGTTTTTGTTTCCGGGCCATGGCGTGAAAGGAAATATCCTGCTCCGCCTGGACCATGCCCATCACGCGGCCGGTATCTTCCTGGGGGAAAAATCCTTTCGGCACGGCGATATAGAGATAGATGGTGAGGATGGCGGTGGCGATCGTCACCGCCAGTGTCCAGGGCGCGTGGCGCAGCACCCAGCGCAGCGCTACGGCATACGCGCCGCGCAATTGTTCGAAGCCGCTTTCTGCAGCCCGGTACAGCCAGTTATGCCGGCGCCCTTTTTCCTGCTGCAGGAAATGGGCGCAA
>JAKATS010000103.1 GCA_021818645.1 Acidobacteriota bacterium
TATGGCATCGCAAAGCACGCAATCTCACGAAGTCATTCAGCAATGGGCCGAATCGCATGGCGCCATTCCCACGATTGTCAGCCGCACCGGCGGCATGCTGCGCTTCGAATTCGACCCCAGCCAGGCGGGCAACCTCACCCCCGTCGCCTGGGACGAATTCTTTCAGGTTTTCGATGAAAAAGGGCTGCAGCTGCTCTACGATGACAAGCCGGGCAGCCGGTTTCATAAGTTCGTTTATCCGGAAACCTTGGTCGGCGCCGAAACACCTCCGGCCCGTTCCCGCCGCCGGCTGGAAATCATCGGCGGCCGCGAACGCGCCGGCCGCGCCAGTCATGCCAGCACCGGCAAACCGGTTTCATCGGGTGCCAGCCGTTCCCGCCGCAGCCTGAGCCGCGCGGGAAAAGAATCCGATTCCGAATCAACCCAGGCGCGCACGGTCTCCTCGCGCACGACCCGCCGTGCAACCACTGCGGCAAAAACCAAAACCCCGAAACGGACACCGAAAAAAGCCGCTCGCACGCCGCGCCGCAGCGCCGCTTAGGTCTGCATGACCCGGGTGATTTCCACGCTGAGGCGGCCGCCGGGCCGGCTCAGTGCTGCATTAGAGTTGCTTATACTCGCTTCTTCACTGCAACGCACCGGCCGAGTGGCTGCGGAATTATGCGAGATCGCAGGCCGAGGAACGGGGTCCTTGCCAGGTCCCGTCTGGTGCCCGTCAAATCATGACGGGCCGCGTTTTTGCCGCCGAGGCCGGCCACTGGAACGGCGCAGCAGGAAAAGTGGCGCCGCCACACGCTGCTTCTTTTCTTGCTAGTATGTCTGCATGACACGGACCCAATTAATTGACGCTCTGACCCTGACGTTGGCCATTCCCCGCAAAGAGAGCGAAACCGTTCTGCAAACGGTCTTCGAAAGCATGGTCAATTCCTTGCGCGCAGGCGATAAGGTCGAAATTCGCGGCTTCGGCAGCTTTCGGCTGCGTCAGCGCCGCGCCCGCATGGGCCGTAATCCCAAAACCGGAGCCCAGGTTGAAGTACAAGCCCGCCGGGTTGCCTATTTCAAGCCGGCAAAAGAGTTGCGGGATGCCCTGAACAATCCTTCCGCTCATTCCGCTGCGGCTGCTCCCGAAGCCTGAGCCGGTCAGACTATGGTCGAAGTTTATGAACCAATGAAGCGGGGTGCTTAGTGATGGCATCAGTGGCTGGCGCCGCCCGGCGGTCCGGGTAATTTTTTTATTGCCAGCTGGCTTGGCCAATGTTTACATTACTTGCAACCCCTTATGGATGCTGGCCCGCATGTGGAATATCGGTGAAAGAATTCGGCAATTGCGCAACGATCGCAATCTGTCCCAGGGCGATCTGGAACAGCGCACCGGGCTGCTTCGCTGTTATCTTTCCCGGGTAGAAAACGGGCATACCATGCCTTCCCTGCAAACCTTGGCCAAAATTGCCCGCGCGCTCGATATACCGGTGGCCAATTTCTTCACCAGTTCCCAGGAATACAGCTTTCCCCGCCTGTCTTCCCAGGAAATTTCATTTCTCAGCCAACTCTACGCCCTTACTTCCCGGCTCAAACCCGCCGAACGTGAGCAAATTCTTGCCATCATTAAGCAAATGGCGGAACCGGATGCCGCCGGAACCGCCTCATAGTTTCTCTCATGCAGCCGATCGCCGCCGCCTGGCCCAAGGCTGAACTCCACCTGCATCTGGAGGGCAGCCTGGTTCCCGCAACCCTTTTCGAAATTTCCCGCCGCCATGGCTGCCCTTGCGGATTGGATTCTCTCGCCGCCTGCCAAGCGCTGTATCAATACCAAAACTTTGCCGGCTTTCTCCAGGCTTTCAAAACGGTGAGCCAGCATCTGCTGGATCCAGAAGATTATGCCTTGGCCTTGCGTGGATTGGCCCAGGACCTGAAGCGTCAAAACGTTGTTTATGCCGAAATTACCCTCTCCATCGGTGTTCTGCACTGGAAAAAGCAGGCAGTTGCGCCGGTGCTTGAGGCCTTGGAGGCGGAACGCCAGGCGCTGCACAATCAGAATCTGCGCCTGGCCTGGATCTTCGATGCCGTACGCCAGTTTGGCGTCGCGGCTGCGGAAAAGGTTCTGAGTGACGCATTGTACTGGCGGGAGCGAGCGCCGGTGGTGGCGATTGGGATTGGCGGAGACGAGATTCAAGGGCCGGCCGTCTGGTTTGAAAGCCTGTATGCCCGCGCAGCCGCCAACGGACTGCATTTAACCGCTCATGCCGGAGAAAACGCCGGAGCGGATTCGGTATGGCAAACTCTGCGATATCTGCATCCCGAACGCATCGGCCACGGCCTGCGCGCCCGGGAAGACCAGGAATTAATCCGGTATCTCGCCGCTCATGGCGCTGGAAACGCCGGAAAACAAACGGAAAGCCCGATCTGGCTTGAAATCTGCCCCACTTCCAATGTGCGCACTCAATGCCTGCTTCGTCTGGCGGATCATCCTTTGCCCCGGTTTTGGCAAGCCGGGCTGGCTTTGACGCTGGCCAGCGATGATCCCGCGATGTTCGAAACGGATCTGAACCAGGAATTTTCTCAGGCCGCCGCCCTGGGCCTATCGCCCGAGGATTGCCGGCAGTTAGCCCGTAATGGATTTTTGGCGGCTTTTCTGCCGGAACCCGACCGCGCCGCCTATCTCAACCTTTTTGATTCCAGGTCGCCTCAAGCTTCTGGAAAGTGATGCGCTCCGGCCACGATTCCAGCCTCCTGCTAAACTGAATTTCATCATGCAAGCAGACTCCACTTCCGGCGGCGGGCTCAAGTTCAGCGGTGAAAAGCTGGCCGTGCTCGGCTGCGGCAAAATCGGCGAAGCCATGGTGCGAGGCATGCTGTCCAGCGGCTTTGCCCAGGCTTCCCAGATTCATGCCACCACGCGCCGGGAACCCCGCGCCCAGGCGCTGCATCGCGGCCTGGGCATTCACGCTTCCACCGATAATTCCAAAGCTGCCGCCGCCGCCAATATCATCGTGCTGGCGCTGAAGCCGAATCTGATTCTGCCGGTGCTGGAGGAAATCGCGGCGGTGTTGCGGCCGCCGGCCGCGCCGCTGATCGTTTCGGTGGCGGCCGCCGTCACCCTGGCTCAACTCGAACAAACGGCCGAGCGCCATGCCGGGCGCGGCGTGGCGGTGGCCCGGGCTATGCCCAATACCCCTGCTCTTATCGGCGCCGGCATGACCGCCCTGGCCATGGGCCGCCACGCTTCCGCCGAGCAGGCCGAACAGGCCCGCGGCATGCTGCTTTCGATCGGCCGCGCGGTCATTGCCGAAGAGCGCCATTTTGATGGCATTACGGGCCTGAGCGCCAGCGGTCCGGCTTTTATTTATATGGTGATTGAATCCATGGCGGAAGGCGGGGTGCGCATCGGTCTGCCCCGCGAACTGGCGCTCGAACTGGCGGCGCAAACCGTCGTCGGCGCCGGCCGCATGGTGCTTGAAACCCGCGAGCATCCCGCCAAGCTGAAAGACGCGGTAACCACCCCCGCCGGCTGCACGGTGGATGGCTTATTGGAACTGGAAGCCGGCGGCTTGCGTGTAGCCCTGATCAAGGCCGTGGGCCGCGCCGCCCGGCGCGCGGGTGAATTGGCGGGTAAATAAATCCAGCCCCGGGTTTTTTATGGCGCCATTGCTTGATTCCCCATTTCTCATTCAACCCTGGTTCAGCCCTCGCATTTGGGGAACTCAGGATTTGCGCGCCTGGTATCCCGAACGCAGCCTGGAAACCGAACCGATTGGCGAGGCCTGGCTGACCGCCGACGCCGGCGTAACCAGCTTGCCGGGCGCTCCGTCCTTATCGAGACTGGTTCAGGATCATCGCGAAGAACTGCTCGGGCCGCAGGCGGTTTTCTGGAAGGAAAATTCTTTCCCGCTGCTGGTGAAGTTATTATTTCCCCGCCAGAAACTTTCACTGCAGGTCCATCCCGATGATGCCTATGCCGCCGCTCACGGTCTGGGCCGCGGGAAAACCGAAATGTGGCATGTGCTCATGGCCGATCCCGACGCCAGCCTGGGCGTGAATCTGAAGCCCGGCATTTCGTTATCGCAGTTTGCCGTCGCCTGCCGCGCCGGGCAGGGAGCCGAGGCGCTGCAGTGGATTCAGGTGCGCGCCGGCGATACGATCTATCTGCCCGCCGGAACCATCCACGCCCTTGGCCCGGGCATGGTGCTGGCTGAAATTCAGCAGCAATCCGACAATACCTTCCGGCTTGACGACTATAGCCGCCGCGATGCCAACGGCCAGTTGCGCGAATTGCATCTTGAGCAGGGTTTAGCGGTGGCCCGGGCCCATGCCGGAGGCGGCCGCTTGAATCGCACACCGCAGACTTCGGGCCTGCTGGCGGCATCGGCTTACTTTCGGGTGGAGAAGGTCGCCCTCGATGCGCGCCAGGATTGGCTGCCTAAGCCGCGCCGTTTGCATATCTTTTTGCATCTGGAGGGTGAAGCGGTCCTGAGCAAAACCGCCGACAAAGATCCGGATGCCACGCGTGTTTTCGAAGCTGCTGCCCCCATTGCCGCGGCGGCCCAGGATTTCCCGCTTCCCCGCGCCCACGCTGTTGTCCTTTCCGCCCTGGCAGCGGGCTGGCGGCTTTCGGGTTCAGGCTCGGTGCTCGACATCACCCTGCCCTGAAAGGAAATCGTTTCAGGGCATCAGGCGGTAGCCGACCCAGTGCTCGGTCAGCAGATGGACGGGATGGGCAGGATCGGCTTCAATTTTGCGCCGGAGCTGGTTGACAAATACCCGCAGCACTTCTGCCTCTTCGCCATAATCGGGACCCCAGACCGCTTGCAGCAGCCTGCGGTGCGTGAGCACCTTGCCGGAGTTGCGCATCAGCAGCAATAAAAGATCGAATTCTTTGGGGGTGAGCCGGATTTCAACTCCGGCGCGTTTCAGCCGGCGGGTGGAAGGATCGAGTTCGAGCTCGCCGGCACGGAGCGGGCCGGCGGGTTCGCCGGTGCGGGAGCGGCGCATGAGAGATCGCACCCGGGCCAGCAGTTCCTCGCCGCTGAAAGGTTTGGTGACGTAATCGTCGGCGCCGGCGTCGAGCGCGACGACTTTTTCCTTTTCCGCCGAACGCACCGACAGCACCAGAATAGGCAGCGCGGAAAGGTGGCGGATTTCCTGGCAGACTTCCCCGCCGGAAAGACCAGGCAGGCCGAGGTCGAGCAGCACCAGATCCCATGTTTCCGCCCGCAAGGCTTCGAGCGCCGCCTCGCCCGAAGCCGCGGTCACCACCTCGTAGCCCTGGGCGATGAGCAGGGTGCGGAGGGCGCGGCGAATCTGCGGCGCGTCATCTACCACCAGAATGCGGGCGGAGCTTTCGTGATGAGCTTCAGCGGTCTGCATAAGCTTATTGTGGGGCCGGTCCGGCGGGTGGAGAAAGCGGCAGGCGCAGGGCAAACTCAACTGTATCGGGCGGCAGGTTTTCCGCGGCTTCGGCCCAGATGGCGCCGCTGTGGGCGAGGACTATACCCCGGGCAATGGCCAGGCCCAGCCCGAGCCCGCGCGGACGCAGATGACGCGCTATCTCACCCCGAAAGAAGCGCTCAAACAGATGCGGACGCAATTCGGGCGGCAAATCCGCACTCTGATTGCGCAGGCGTAACACAACGCCGTCTGGTTCGATGGCCGCCGAAAATTCCACCCATGATTCGGGGGGAGAATAAACCAGCGCGTTGTCGAGCAGTTGCGCCAGGGCTCGGCTCACCAGGCGTTCATCCACCCAAATCCGGGGCAGAGGCGAAGGCAGGCGTATTTTCAGGCGCGAGCTGTCGAGTGTCAATAATGCGCGTGCGGATTCGAGCAAGGCTTCAATTTCCACCACTTGCGGTTCCAGTCCCAGGCCGCCCTGGATGCTGGCCATTTGCACCAGGTCTTCCAGCAGGCGGTTGAGCTTTTCGCTTTCGGTTTCAATGATCTCAATCATGTCGCTGCGCTCTGTCTCGGGCAGGCCGGCGGCGTAGCGCAGAGCTGAAGCGGCGGCACGAATGGATGTCAGCGGGGTGCGCAGGTCGTGGGTGACTGCGTCCAGTAGAGCGGATTTGAGCTGTTCGCTTTCGCGCAGAGCCTGGGCATGGGTGGCCAGATGCTGGGCGCGGGCGCGTTCGAGCGCGATGGCGCAGATACCGGCGATCGCCTGCTCGGTTTCATCACCCACGGGATGACCTTCAAGTTCGAGCCGGGCGCGCGCCTGGCCGCCTAATCGCAGCCAAAGTTGACGCGCATTCTCCGCAGCCGGGGATTCATCTTCACGCAGGCGAACTTCGGAATATGCGAACGTGGCCATCAGCCGGCGCTCAATTTCGGGTCCGATGGATTCGGGCGAGGTCAAAAGCAAGCCGCGGGCGAATTCATAGAGGCGCTGCGCATCCTGTTTTTGACGCTGGGCGTTTTCCGCCTGGCGGCGGGCTCGGGCGGCTAGCCGGCTGGCGATGAACGCGGTGATGAGAAACGCTGTCAGTGCGATCCAGTTCTGCGGATCGGCGATGGTGAAAGTGCCAAGCGGCGGCAGAAAGAAATAATTAAGCGCGGCGGTGGCCAGCAGAGCCGCGGCTAGCGCTTCAGGCAGCGAGCGCAGAGCGGCAAAGAGCAGAACGATCAACAGGTAGGCAAAACCCGCGGTGCTGCTGTTGACCCGCGGAGAAACGCCGTGCAACAGCGCCGTTACCGCCGCGACCGCCAGAGGCGGCAGCAGAAAACGGAACCAAGTGCTCCAGAATCGGATTGAGAATATGCGTGGCGTAGGATGACAGGTTACAGAATGAAAGCGGCCTTTCTCAGGGGTTACTGATCTGCATATACAGATCGCCGGCAAACGCCAGAACCACGATCGTGCCGAGTATGAGCCGCCCCGGGCTGGAGGGCAAAAGCCAGGCGCATGCCCAGCCGAAAAAAGCCAGCACCGGCAAAAACCGGCGCAACCAGTTCCGGGAAGCAGACTGGCCGGGATGCCAGAACCAGGCTAAGCCCGCCAGCGCCAAAGCCGCGGCGCCTGCCCTGGTTGCCCAATCGAAGCGCAGTATGGCTGATACAACCGCAATGGCCGCCATGCCAATCGCGGCGCAGGCGGTTCGTATGGACCGAGTTCGTGAATGGATGGAAGGCATGGGACAAAGTCATTATGAAGCGTTAAGCGGGCGAACTGACCCAGAGGATAAGACCGGCGGCGTGCAAATCCTCATAATCGCGGGCGGCGAAGTCCATCGGCACAGCGATCACGGTCGCGGCGGGCTGGGTTTCCTGCATGAATTGGGCCGCGGCGGCGGCCCAGTCGCGGGTGCGCAGGATGCGGCGGAAGGGAATGCGGCCGGCGCTGCGAACCTGGTGGGCGGCCGATTCCAGGCCGGCCACAATGGCCTGATCGGCAATGGCATAGCCGGAGAGTTCGAATTGCAAGGGGACTTCCAGCACATAGACCAGCCATACATCACGGTGGCTCAGGCAGGCGGCGATGCCGGCCAGACGTGTGATACTCGTTGCCCCGGGCGCCTCTCGCAGAATGGCGATGACTGGACGTTCGGGTTCAGCGCCGGGCATCCAGGCGGGACGGAGCTCATGGCGCGAGCGCTGCGCCCGGCTGGTGGAATCGCCCTGGCGATGAGCGAGCCACCACCAGAGGACAAATGCGGCCAGCAAGGCCACACTCCAAAGAACGTCGTTCATGACGGGCCGGGGGATGCCGCGCGCTGATCGCGGCTGTTTTCGGTATCCGCATCCGCTTCGGGTCGTTTGAAGGAGATGAGGTGAAAATCCACGCCGGGAAGCTCGCGGATGAGGCGTGGCAGGAAAGAATTGGGCAGATAGCCGCGCCAGCCGGGGCTGCGGGGGCGGCCGACAATTAACTGAGTCAACCGGTGTTTACGGGCGCACTCGGCGATCGCGCGGGCTGGATCGGCGGACTCC
>JAKATS010000035.1 GCA_021818645.1 Acidobacteriota bacterium
TAAAGATTTTAGCGCGCATAGATCTAATCTTCCGCTTCGGATTCAGCGTCTGAATTCAGTGCAGCAGCAGCACCGCCACGCCAGCTTTTTTCAAGGCCATAAATAACCGGCAGCCGCCAGCCGTGGCTTGCGGCGCCGGCGCCAGGCCGCCCAGCAAATTCTTCGCCCCCATCCAGTGTTGCGGCAACTGGATCTGAAACCGCCCCGCCGCGCCATGGTTGATGGCGATCAGCAGCCGGCCCGCCCTGGCTCGCTCGCCCGCCGGCATGGCGTCCGCCGGCACGCGCAGCAGCCGCGCTTCCACCTGTGGCCGCTGGCCGCCGGTGACGCGCAGCGGGGGATGAATCCCCGCCCAGTGCGCCAGCGCGCGAATCAGCCGGCCGGCCGCCGGCGCATGCTGCGTCTGGTTCGCCAGCCCTAAAAAGGAGCCGATATAAATGGTTCGCCCGCGCCCGTAATGCGACTCCACCACCGCCGGCCGACCGTCGGCAAAGCGCGCCAGCACCCGCCCACGCTTCACGCGCAGCGCTTCCTCAAACTGCGCCGCCGGTACCTGCAGCCCCGCCATTCCCGCGGGCGCCCGGCGATTGAAGCGAAAGGTGGTCTGCGTTCCCGACCACAGCGAGGCCTCTTCCACGCCAAACACCCGGTCCAGCCCACCACCTGGAATGTGCGCATAGGCAAAGCCACGGGCATTGTTCCAGGCGGTGCGCGCCTCGCCGATCAGCGTGCCGCCCTGGTGGACGTAGGCTGCCAGGGCGTGCGCCACCGGCCGTGCAAGGGTGATGTCATATGGCATGTAAATGGCCTTATAGCGGCGCGCGCGCCCGGCCACGTCATCCACGTGCAGAAAGGTCACCGGCAGATTTTCCCGGTACAGCGCGCGATAGACGCCCAGCAGCGAATTGCGCACCGCCTGGCCGGGGCCGATCGTATCGCCGCCGCTCAGATAGCTGAGCGGATTGTAGAGCAGCGCCAGTTGCGCCCGCACCGGCTTGGCCTTACGGAACAGCCGCGCGTGCGCGGTCACGATTTTGGCCAGCGCGCCGGCCGCATGCGCCCGCCGCGTCAGCCGCCCGTCTAAATGAATCATCCCGTAGCCGTCGGATTCATAGCCGGCGTTCATCGGATACCAGGCGTAGTAGCAAATTGCCTTGGCGCCATGCGCGATCGCCGTCCAGCCCCAGTCACGCAGCTCGGCGCCGGTGACCGGGTCATTCACCCGCAGTCCGGTTGCCCCCTGGCCCGCCTGCATTTCGCCGACATAAAAGCCGCGCCCCAGGCTGGCGGCATACGAGCCGTCAAAACCGAAGGCGAGCATTACCGGCGGCCAGCCATGCAGCGGCGCGTCGGCGTGCATGGGATAGATGCTGGCCCCGTAATAATCCACCCGGCGGAACATTTTCCAGTCGTCCGGGTTGCCATAGCCGCTCAAGGGCGTATTCAGCACGCCGGGAATATCGGAATGGCTGCTGGTGATGTAGTTCGGGCTGATCCGCGTTACCGCCCGTGCCATGGCCCCCAGGTCGGCCGCCAGTTTGTGCAGGATGAACTCCCGCCAGTCCATGAAGTCGGTGTAGGAAAGAATGGTGCCATAACGTGGTGGCTGCACCTGACGCCAGCGCGTGAAGCCGCGATACCAGGCTTGGTTCAGCATCGCGAGGGTTCCGTATTTGCGCCGTAACCAGCGCTGGAAGCGGGCGATGGTATAGCGGTTGTAATCGAATTGCACGTGCGGCAGGTCATTGAACCAGACCCAGTTGACCAGATGCGGCTCGCTCCACAGGTCATAGCCGTAAAAGGCCGGGCTGGCCGCGGCCACCTTCGCCACCTGACGGTAAAACTCCAGCTCCGCCGCGTGTACGCCGGGATTATCGAAGCTGTAGCCCGGCGCCGACTGCGAGCGGATGTGCACGCCGGTCGCGGTGACAAACTCGGCATGCGGGAATTTTTCGCCCACCCAGCCGGGCGCCGAATCAGCATAGATCTGCACGATCACCTTCAGCCGTGCCTGCTGCGCCAGCGCCAGCAGCTGCCGCAAATCGCGCAGGTCGAAGACGCCCGGCTGCGGCTCCGCCGTCGCCCAATCCACCCAGGTTTTCACCGAGTTGAAGCCCAGTCGTTTGATCGTGCGCAACTGGGCTAGCCATTGCCCGCGCTCCCGCCGGGGATGCCGCGACAGCATGGGCGCGCGCGCTTTGCCGCCGGCAAACCAGACCGCGACGGGGAAAAAGTTCCGCTCCGCCGGCCGCAGCCGCCGCAGGCTGAGACGGCGCGACGCACAGCAGAAGGATGACCAGGGTTTTCAGCGTCATTCGCATGCTGCCACCCTCCAACCCCAACGGGAGCGCGTCCGTCTTCGCCCGCCCAGCCTCACGCCCGCGCCGGCTTCAATAGGTGAACTTAAAGCCGAATTGCAGTTGGCGCGGCGTGTTGGCCGCATAGGTGATCTGGCCAAAGCCGGCCATCACCCCCGGCGACGTGCCCGCGTTCTGATTCCAGAAAACGTTGGGATAACCCATCTGCACCGAATTGGTGACGTTATAGGCGGCAAGCTGGAATTGCAGTTTTTTGCCCTCACCAACGGAAAAGTTCTTGAAAATGGAAACGTCTAGATTGCTGGTGCCGTCGGTCCGGATCGGTAGCGTCGCTGGCGCCGTGCCGGCGTAATATGGACTGGCCGGTTGCGAGAAGCACTGCCAGTTGAACCAGTCGCTGGCCGTGCGCGGCGCATTCTGCGCCGGGTTGCAGCTCAGATTCGGACGCTGGTTGAAATACGGATCCCCGGTGCCGCCCGGCGAGGCAATCGGCACGCCGGTCGAAAGGCTGAGGATGGTGTTCAGCGTCCAGCCGCCCACCGCTTCGTCGGCCCAACCGCTGACGTTGATCGCCCGGCCGCGGCCGATCGGCAGGTCGTAGGAGGTTTGCCAGGAAAACCACCGCGCCACATCCTGCGTGCTCAGGCCGCGGTTCATGCCCACGTTTTTAAGGTCCTGATAGAAGCCGCCGTTGGTGCCGATGAAACTCAGCGGCGAGGTGAAGTCGTCGGTCAGCAGCTTGCCCCAGGTGAAGGAGCCCAGCGTGGTGAAATGGCTGGTCAGCCGCTTCTGCACCTTGATCTGCAGTGAGTGATAGATCGAATCCCCGACCGGCGCGCCGCTAATGCCCACCCCGCCCCCGCCAATGGCGCCATTGGTGAACTGCGGATACGGCGTCAGCGCCTCCGCTTGCGAAATCGTCGCCGCGCCATAGATCGGCGAGGTGGGATTCGTGATGGCCGCCTCGTATTTGTTCGGCACCTGATTGTTGAGCCCCGCCTTATACTGCGCGATCGTCTGCAGTGGCAATTCATTGTAATCTCCGCCGGAGATGGGCAGGTGCAGCCCGCGGCTGCCCACCCAGGCGGCGGAAAAGATCGTCTGGTGCGGAAATTCGTATTGAATGCCGAAGTTGAAATCGTAAGTAGTTGGCTCCGGCTGCGAGCGCAGGGCCGTGGTCAGCGCATTGCCCAGGTTGGTCGCTGGCCCCAGCGCGCTGTTGGTGGGCTGCACGACTCCGGTGGGAAAGGGATTGTTCAGCAGGTTGAGCGGCACCGAATTGCCGTCGGCATTCAGCGAAGTCGCGTTCCAGGGGGTGGAGGCAAAAAAGCCGTCGCTGTTCAGCGAGGGGTTGGAGACCATGTGCGTGCTCGGCCCGTAGAAGACGCCGAAACCACCCCGCACCACGGCCCGTGAAAAGGGCTGATACGCAAAGCCCGCGCGCGGACCGAAATCATTCATATTGGTCGTGAACGGGCTCTGGCCGTTGTGCACGAACTGCTCTCCGCCGACCATCGGCACGCCATTGACGGTATAGTGCAGCGTCGGGTTGAACCACTCCAGCCGGTTGTAGCGCTCCGTGCGCCCGCCAAAAATGTCCCAGCGCAGCCCCAGGTTGACGGTCAGCCGGCGCGCGACATGGAAATCATCCTGCACGTAAGTGCCGTAATACGGGCTGGCCTCGGCGCCGAAGATGTCCTTGGTAAAGCCATTCTGCCATTCCCCACCCGGCGCCGACCCCATGCCCAGCAGGAAAGAGGCGAAATCGCTGCCGTCACCCGCCCAGGTGGTCGAACTGGTCGCGGTGTTGTCGAACAGGTACCAGCCGCTGGGCGCGATCGGCTGACCGTCGTTCATCAGCTCCTCTTCGTATTCAAACCCGAACTTCAGGTTGTGCCGGCCGTGAATCGTATCCAGCGCGGCGATGAAGTCATGGTCCATGCTGGCGAAGTGGAAAGTGGTCCAGGGATTGGAGCCCAGACCGGTGGTGGGCCCGCTGAACCAGATGCGGGGAATATCGGCATAAACCGACTGCGCCTGCAGCGCCGTCGGAAACCCCAGCGAGGTCATCTTGAAGCCAATCTGCCGCGGATCGCCCGTCTGGTTCTCAAAATGCCGCACGAACGAGTAGCGCAGCGTCAGAACGGCTGTCGGCGTCAGCATGTAGTCGTCGGCCAGCAGGAAATTGCGGTCGTTGGTGATGTTCTGATAGACATTGGGGTTGAAAATATTGGCGGCGCCATAGAGGTTTGCATTGCCAAACCTCAGCCGGCCAAAGGAAAAGCGGCCGAAGATGTGCTGCTTGCTGCTAAAATTATCGTCAAGGCGGATATCGAACTTCTGCGCGTCATCCGGCTGCAGGCCGCTGGCGAAATAGTTGTTGGTGTGGTACGGGCCGGTGCCAGCCTGGTTGGGCAACGGAAAGTATTGGGTATAGGCCATCGCCACCGGGTTCAGATCCTGGCTCGGAATGACGTTGCGCGGGAATGGCTGGCGCGTGCCGTTGGCCTGATCCGGCACCAGCGGATTGTAAATGGTGAACGGATCGGCGGAAAAATTGCCCTGCCGCTCGGCCAATGTCGGCACCGTATACGAGCCGGTCTGTAGCGTGCTCTGCTGCAGGCCCTCATAGTCGGCGAAAAAGAACATCTTGTTGTGCAGAATCGGCCCCCCGATCGCGCCGCCCCACTGATAGCGGTGGTAATTGAGTGGCTTGTTGGGCTGGCCGGCGGCCAACTGCGCCGCCTTGGCAAAGGCATCGTTCGCCGCCAGCGCGTTGGGCCGGTCATAATAGAAGAAGTTGCCGTGAAACTGGTTGCCGCCGGATTTGGTCACCAAGCTGACCACCCCCGCGCCGGCGCTCTGATAGCTGGCCGGCACGTCGTTGGTCTCGACGCGATATTCCTGCACCGCATCCAGCGGAGGCCGCAGCGCGGGAATCAGCGCGCCCAGGTTGTTCTCGCCGATGGAGATCGGGCTGCCGTCGAGCATGTAGTAGAGCGAGCCCTGCAGCGCGCCGTTGATGGTATAGCCCGACACCTCCGCCCCCGGCCGGGCATTGAAATCCACGTTGTTCACCGTGCCGTTGACCGGCGTGATGCCGGGGCTCAACTGCACCAGTTGATACACGTCGCGCGATATCAGCGGCACGCGGTGGATCATCTCCTTGGAAATCAGCTGCCCGATGGTCGAATTGCTGGTCGCCGCCAGCGTCGGCACGCTAGTCACCGTCACCGTCTGGTTGATGGCGCCCGGATGCAGGGTCAGATTCACCGCCGTGGCCTCATCCACCGTCACCGTGATGTTTTTCTGCACCACCGTGCTAAAACCGTTATGGCTGACGGTCACCTGGTAGGCGCCGGGCGTCAGGGAAACGAACGAATACAGCCCGGCGCTCGTGGTAGTCGTTTGTTGCGTCACGCCGGTGGCCACGTCCAGTAAATGTACCTGCGCCCCCGGCACCGCCGCCCCCGAGCTGTCCGTGATCAGCCCGCTGACCGTTCCCTGTCCTGCCTGCGCCCAAGCCGCTAGGCTGAACCCCAGGGCGCACGCCAACACCCATAGCCCGCTGACCTTCCCCCACCCATCGTGCAACCGAATCATGGTTTCTCCTTCATCCTTGTGCCCCGGATACTGTGTTGCTCGTGAGTCGTAGTGGCAAATCATTGCGACTCGGGAATACACTAAACTGATTGCGGGTGTGAGTCAAGCATATTAATATATTATTATGAGTTTTAACGTTCGCGCCGGCCACTAACCCCTATGGTCTCCTTAATCTTCCCCACCCAGGAATCCGCGGCCCATCCGCTCCAGCGCCAGGGAGTGCCGCTATTTATGCAGATCAAAAGCGCGCTGCAGGCCCGGCTGGATCATGGCCTGCGCGCCGGCGAACTGCATCCCGGTGGCTTTTTCACCACCGAAAAAGATATTTGCCGCGAGTTTCAGGTGAGCATCATCACCGCCAAGCGCGCGCTGGACGAGCTGGAATCCGAAGGCCGGCTGGTGCGCCAGCGCGGTCGCGGCACCTTCATCGCCCAACCCCGCATCGCGCAAAACCTCGACCATTTTTACCGCTTCTCCACCCAGTTGCTCAGCCAGGGCCTGCAGCCGGGTTGCCGCAACCTGAGCGTCAAAGTCATCGCCTCGCCGCCGCATATCGCCCACCTGCTGGAACTCGGGCCGCGGCAGAAAGTGATTTCCCTGTTCCGCCTGCGCCTGGTCAACACCGAGCCGTTTTTTCTCCAGACTTCGTATTTGCCGCAGGCCCGTTTTGCCGGCTTGGAACAAGAGGACCATGACCGATATGCCCTCTACGACCTGCTGCGCGATAAATACCATCGCGCGCCGGCGCGGTGCCAGGACACCTTCGAGCCGGTGCTGTTGCACAAAAGCGCCGCCGAGTATCTGCAGGTGCCGGTGCGCAGCGCCGGCATGCTGATTGAACGCGTCACCCGCGCCAGCGACGGCGAGATCATCGAAGTGTCCCGCGGGGTGGTGCGGGGCGACCGCTGCCGCCTGACGGTGGATCTGAGTTGAGCTATCCCGTGGCATCCATGTGGCGCCAGTTGTTTTTTCCTCTGCTTTTTCTCTGTGCGGCGGCCAGCCTGCCGCTCATGGCGGCGCAGGCCGTGTCCCCTGCGCGCCCGCAACTGCCGGCCATCCGCCGAGCCCTGGCGCGGCGCCATTTCCGCCGCGCCCGAGCTTGGCTGCGGCAGTATCTGCGCGCGCATCCGGCCAGCGTTCCGGCCTGGACCATGGCCGGCATGCTGGCCGATCAGGCCGGCCGCTATCGCCAGGGCGGCGCCGATTTACGGCGCGCCCTCCATCTTGATCCCCGCTCCGGCGCCTGGGAGAACTGGGGGAATCATCTGCTGCTGGCCGGCCATCCGCGCCAGGCGCGCGCTGCCTGGCGGCGCGCGCTGGCGCTGAATCCCGCAAACGCCGGGGCGCGCTTTAATCTGCTGCGCTCGCTGCTGCGCGAGCCCGGCGCCCGGCCGGCGCTGGCGCTATGGACCGGTTTTTCTTCCGCGCAACAGCTTCAACCGGCGATCGCGGAACTGGGCGTGCGCGCGCGCCTGATGGCCCGGCAGTTTGCCGCCGCGCAAAAACTGGCGCAAACGGCAGCGCGCCGCTTGGCCCCAGCCAGCCGCGTCCTTTTTCAGGCCAGCCTGGGCCTGGATTTTCTGCGTGCCGGCGATGCGGCCGCGGCGCGGCGCTGGCTGCGCTCGGCGGGCGCCGCCACGTCCGCGTCCGCCCACCTCCGCCTAGCGCTGGCGCAAGCCGATTTCTTGGCCTGCCCGCGTCCGGGGATCTCTCCCTCCGCCGCCTCCCGCGTTTGCCTCGAACGCGCCGCCGTTCGCCTGGCCGCGCTGCATCGTCAGCGTCCCGCCTGGTGGCGCGTGGATTACTGGCTGG
>JAKATS010000044.1 GCA_021818645.1 Acidobacteriota bacterium
GTCGCAGCCGCGCTCGCCGCCTGCCACGACCTGCTCGCCGCCTCGGCTCCGGATTTCGCGGAGGCGGCGCCGTGAAATTCATCTCCGGCCGCGCGCTGGCCCGCTGGCGTGTGCCGCTCGGTTTTGCCGTCGCCGTCCTCTACGTCCTCCGCGCCCGCCCCACCTGGCCGGCGCTCGGGGCCGGCTTATTCATTGCCGCGCTCGGCCTGCTCATGCGCGCCCTGGCGTCCGGCCATATTCAAAAAAATCAATCTCTCGCCGTCTCCGGACCCTATCGCTATTCCCGCAATCCCCTGTATTTGGGCAGCCTGGGTCTGGCGCTCGGGTTCGTTATCGCCGCTCGTGACTGGCTCATGGCCCTGCTGGCCTTGGCTATGCTGGTCGGCGTCTATCTTCCTGTGATTCGCACCGAGGAAGCTTATCTGTCCCAGCGCTTCGGCGCGGCCTTCGCGCAATATTGCCGCCACACGCCCCGGTTATTTCCTCGCCTGCTCCGCCGCCCGCCGCCGGACGATCCGTCCTCGGGTTTTTCCTGGGCGCTCTACCTTCGCCACCGCGAGTACAATGCCTTCATAGGCTTTGCCCTGCTGGCGCTGTTGCTGGCGGCAAAAATTTACTTCCGGATAGGTACGGTTGCATGATCCAGGTCCGCGCCCGGTTGCGCCGGAAATTCCCAGCCTCCATGCCCCGTCTTGCATCGCTGCAGGCGGCCGGGTGGTGCGGGCTGGTTCTGCTGCTGGCCGGTCTATCCATCGCGGCCGTCCGCTCCGCGGCTGCCGTGCCCGTCCGTGTCCGGATCGCGCCCGGCGAGCGGCTGTACTATTCCGCCACCTGGCGGCTCTGGCCCGCCGGCCATGCCCTGCTCATGCTCGGCCGCCGCGGCCCGCGCCGTGAAATCACTTTTTCCGCCGCCTCGACCGGCGTGGTTTCCGTCTTGTTTCCCGTGCGTGACCAGATCGAATCGTTTTACCACCCCCATAGCTTCTGCACCCAAAGCACGCACAAGCATACGCTCGAGGGCCGGCGCAAACTGCGCACCCGCATCGTCTTTCATACCCGCGCCCGCTTTCTGCAGCTGCAGGAAACCCGGCTGCAGGGCCCCCGTGCAATATCCAAAAATATTACCCGCCCCATTCCCGGCTGTGTCCTCGACCTGTTCACCGCTCTTTATTACGTGCGCAGTCTGCCGCTCAAAATCGGCGAAGTGTACAACTTCCCCGTCAACGAAGGCGGGCGGACGGTGGAAGTAAAACTGGTTCCCGATCTCAAGGAAACCGTGATTACCCCCGCCGGCACCTTTCATACCATCCGCGCCGTGCCCCATATTTTTCATACCGCCGTGTTTCACCGTCCCGGCAAGCTTTGGATCTGGTTCAGTGACGATAAACTCCATCTTCCCGTCATGGTCAAAGCCCAGGTACAGTGGGGAACGATCATCGCCCATCTCACTCGCTACGTTGAGCCTCCCGCCGGACGGTAAAGGAGTCGGGCCGGGGGTTTGAATACTGACGCACATTCGCCCTGCCAGGGGTATCAAATTCGTACCCAGCTTAGGGCTTTTTCCCCTATATCCTGCCGGTCGCACTCGCTATACTGCTATCCGTGGTGTTTCGGCGCGGTCATTTAATTCCCCATCTGTTACGGGGTTTCTGCGCGCTGAGTTTATGGGTATGTTTGATCCCGCTGATGGTGCGTGCGCAGACCATCAGCCGCCGCCGCGACCAGGCCATCTTTTACACCCTCGATGATCCCGCCGGCCTGGCCAGTTTTCTCGCCCATGCGCGGCATATCACCACCATCGCGCCCCAGGACTTTTCGCTCGACTACTGGGGCCTGCTGCGCGGCTCCATCTCGCCCGAACTGCTGCAGGCCGCCCGGCAGTATCACATCCGGGTCATGCCGCTGGTAATCAATCGCGGCTTCGCCGCCTGGCAGGCCACCCGGATGCTGGAAAGTCCCGCCGCCCGCGACCGCGCCATCGGCGCCCTGGTCGCGACCGCACGGCGTTTATCGCTCGCCGGCTGGCAGCTCGACTTCGAAGGCCTGCCCTGGACCGACCGCCGCCTGCTGACCCGCTTCGTCGCCCAGGCCGCCCGCGCTCTGCACCGCCATGGCAAAGTGCTCAGCGTTGCCGTCGCCGCTCGCGTGAATGATATTCACAACGGAATTTACCGGAACTTCTCCGGCGTTTACGACTACGCCGCCCTGGCCCGTAACTGCGATTTTCTCAGCCTGATGGCGTATCCCGAATCCGGCCGCCATCATCCCGGACCCTTGGCCAGTTATCCCTGGGTCGCCCAGGTGCTGGCCTATGTTCTGCGCCAGGTCCCGCCCGATAAAATCTCGCTCGGAATTCCCGATTATCAAACCGACTGGGGCTATCACCGCATCCGCATCACCTTCTGGCATCGCGTCGGTCGGCGTATCTATCGCCACTTCCGCTGGATCTGGCGGCTCATCGGCTTGGACGGCCAGGCGCATACCCACCCCGGCCGCCTGCATTGGGACCCGGCCCTGCGCTCCGCCTACCGGGTCTATGGCCATCATCTCGATCGTCATATCATCTGGGTCGAAACCCCGCGCAGTATCGCCGCCAACCTCGATCTCGTTTCCATCTATCACCTGCGCGGTTATTCCATCTGGCGCCTGGGCCTCGAAGATCCCCGCCTGTGGTCCCGCTTGCCCATCATGGCTCCGCCGCTGCGCCTGACCACCGCCCAGGCCGCTCCCCCGCGCCACGAGCTGCCTCGCCTGCGCCCGCATGGAGTCAGAAACCTTCTGCGCGCCAGCCGCTGATCTGGCTATTTCACATCCGTCCCAGCGCCTGCCTTATATTCCCCTTCGCCTTGGCCAGCCGCGCACGGCCTTCCTGCAATGAAACCCGTCCCAGCTCGGCCATCAGCGCCAGCTTCAGATCTCCGCCCGCCCGCTTGAGTTTTTTTTCCGCCGCCTTCAATTCCATCCCCGCGGCCTGGGCCAGAATGCGAGCCGCCCGCCCGCGTAGTTTGGCGTTGCTGGCGCGTACCTCGACCATCCACGGCCCATAGACCCTCCCGGCCCGCGCCATCGCTGCGGTGGAAAGCATATTAAGAATCAGCTTTTGCGCCGTGCCCGCCTTCAGCCGCGTCGAACCGGAAACCACCTCGGCGCCCGTCACCGCTTCAATGGCGATCTCCGCCGCCCGGGCCAGCGGAGAATTTCGCGTGCAGGCCACCGCGATCGTCGCCGCGCCCTTTTTCCGGGCATAGTGCAGCGCGCCGATCGTATATGGCGTGCGGCCGCTGGCGGCGATGCCCACGACCACATCGCTCGCTCCCACCCCGATCCGTTCCAGATCGCGCCGTCCCAGCGCCGCATGATCTTCCGCGTCTTCGCTGGCCGCCACCAGAGCCTTGTCGCCGCCCGCAATCACGCCCCGGATGCGGCTGGCCGGCACATGAAACGTCGGCGGGCATTCGCTGGCGTCCAGCACCCCCAGCCGGCCGCTGGTTCCCGCCCCTACATAGATCAGCCGGCCGCCCCTTTGCCATCGCTCCACCATCACCTCCACCGCCCGCGCGATCGCCGGCAGCGCCCGGCCCACCGCCCTCACCGCGTTGCGGTCCTCGCGGTGCATCAGCGCCACGATCTGCCGGCTCGGCATCGCATCCAGCGCCCGGCTCGCCGGCAGCACCGCTTCCGTGGCCAGCTTCTGCAGCTTCGATAACGATTCGGATTTTGCTGCTCTCGGCATGGTGTAGCTCGTTTGCTGTCTTAAGTCGTCTGGTACAGCGGCTCCAGTTTTTCCGGGCTGGGCGCCGGCGTGCACCAGCTGCCCACCAGCAGCGCCAGCACGGAAACCGCCATCGCCGGATAGATCGCATCCATGCTCCGCATCCAATGCAGGATCGCTGCCGGCGCTCCCGTTCCTCGCCTGGCAATGAGCGGAATCACATTCCAGCCCACCGTGACGACAATGCCCAGTCCCACCGAAATCGCTGCGCCCTGCCGCGTGGCCCGCTTCCAGAAAAACGCCGCCATCACCACCGGCGTGATCGCCGCGCTATAGACCGTGTACGCATACAGCATCACGGTCAGGACCGACGCTTGCCTCGTCTGCGCCAGGGCGAACATTCCCAGCAGCACCACGATCCAGCGGCTGGCGATCAGAATTTCCTTTTCCCCGGCCTGCGGGCGGATCCAGCGCGCATACACGTCGTGCACCAGATTGGTGGCCGGGGAAAACAGGTAATTATTCCCGGTGGAAACCACCTTGGCGAAAATCGCTCCCATCAGCAACGCACCCAGCCACACCGGCAGGCCGTGCCGCGCCGTATAGGCGATGATTTCCCGCGGCTTCAGCCCCGGCGTGCCGTGGTACAGCGCCGATCCGATCACCGCCAGCACCACGATCACCGTCTCCAGTATGACGGTGCCGATCACCCAGCCCACCACCGCCCGCCGTGCGTC
This sequence comes from Acidobacteriota bacterium, assembly GCA_021818645.1. Classification (GTDB taxonomy): domain Bacteria; phylum Acidobacteriota; class Terriglobia; order Terriglobales; family SCQP01; genus JAKAZV01. The sequence continues at coordinate 4,450 of JAKATS010000044.1, forward strand.
CCGCGGCGAGCGTGCGGAAAAAAACTTCTGGTACATGTTCTGGTTGCCCAGCATCAGCAGGAAAACCGGCAGAAAATACCCCAGCGCCTGCCAGATCGAAAGCCTGCCCAGCACTTCGAAATGCGTGGCCGGCAGCGCCCGCTCGACCCCCGTCCAGCCGCCGGCATGCGCCAGCAGAACCGGCAAAGCCGCCAGCAGTCCCACCGTGGCGATCAGCCCGATTGCCACATCCAGGTACGCGATCGAGCTCATGCCCGCCAGCGCGGTGAAGGCAATGACAAATCCGGCGATGATCGCCGTCCCCTGCGTCGGCGTGACTCCGGTGATCAGCGCCAGTATGTCCCCGCCGCCTTTGAATTGATACGAAGTGATCGCGGTATAGGCCAGCAGAATGGCGATGATGCCCATCAGCCGCGTCGCCGGCCCGAATCTGGTTTCCAGCAGGTCGGGAATCGTATATTGCGCAAAGCGTCGCGCCCGCGGCGCGACAAAATAAATAATGATCAGCCCGGCCCAGCCGCCCGCCGGCATCCACAGCGCCGCCATTCCGTTATGAAAGGCGTTTTCGGCGCCCGCAAACAGGCTGCCCGCTCCGATCCAGCTCGACAGCAGTGTAAAGATCAATACTCCGGCCGGCAGGCTGCGCCCGGCCACCAGAAAATCCGTGCCCGTATGCGTGCGCCGCAGCCGCGCCAGGCTGATGGCCACCAGTCCCGCCGACAGCAGCACCAGTACCCAGAGATAAGGGTTCATATCCGGGGTGCGGCCGGGCCGGGAACCCCATCCTTTATGGTTTCTTGATTGCGCACTTATCCCGAATTCTGGCATGGCGAAGCTGCGGCCCCGCCATATCAGTGCTGGTGTACGTTCGTTTGCACCGGGCCGGTCAGCGCTTGGATGCTGGCCTGCGCCTCGCCTACATTGGGGCCGTTGGGATCGAGGGCGATATATTTCTTGAACGCCTCGATCGTGCCCGGCGCGGGTACTACCTTCCCGGTTTTTGGATCCACGCTGGCTTTGTTCATCAGGCTCATGGCTTTAATAAACCAGGCATTGGAATTATTCGGATCGGCGGCGAGGGCTTTCTCGGCATATTTCAGCGCCGCGTCGCTCTGGTTGGAGTTGTAAAAAATCACCGCCTCATTCGAATACGCCAGCCCCGCCTGGCCGGGGTCGAGCGCGACGGCTTTTTTGAAGTTGGCCTCCGCCGCCGGAATCTGCCCCGCGTTGGCCTGTGCCGTCGCCAGTCCCGAATAGTAGCTGGCCACGGCTTTTTTCTCCGGCAGCGGAGTCGCCGCCGTCACCGGCCTCATCGCAATGGCTTTCTGGTACGCCGGAATCGCCTGGGTCCACATCTTGCCGCCGCTGTAGTCGTTGCCCAGCGTGGCATACAGCAGCGCATGCGTCTGATCCAGCGATATCGCCTTTTGCATCAGTTGCGCCGCCTGCTGCCACTGCCCTTGCACCGCCAGTTGATGGTTCTCGATCAGCATCTGGTTCAGTTGGCCGACCTTGGCGTTTTCCTTCATGGCTTTCAGCCGTTCGGCCAGGGCCTTCTTGTACTTGGCCAGCTCTTTTGCGTTCATTTTGGCGGCATTGACCGGCTGGTGCTCCAGTTGCTGCAGGTTGAAGTTGACGTGCAGCACCTGCCCATACTGCGTGTGAACTTTATTCCAGGTGTACAGCGCTTTGCCCGTCTTGGGGTCATAGACGGTGATGTTATATTCCCCGAACGGCAGCCCGTAATGGCCATACTGGCCTTTTTTATTGGTCTTGACCTGATAGGTCCCGCTGATATCCGTGCGATGAAATTTGACCACCGCGCCCGCCAGCGGCTTGCCGTTGGCGCCGATCACCCTGCCCTTGACTCCCGTCACCTGGGCCCAGCCCGCCAGCGAACTCAATAGCAGAATGCCCGCCAGACCGGCCATGTGGATTCCCAACCTGCGTTTCATTGTCATCTCTCCTCAGCCGCCGCGGCATATGGAATGGGATCAGTCGCGCCCGCTTGCCGGAACGCCCGGCGGCGCAGGCGGCAGCTGTCACAGCGGCCGCAGGCTTCCGTTGAATTTTGGTAACACGACCAAGATAGATGAAAGGGTGCTCCCAGTTCAAGGCCGCGCCGGACAATCTCTTCCTTGGTCATTGCGATCAGCGGGGTTTCTATCCGGATCTTCCCCTCCCGGGTTCCCGCCGCGATCAATTGGTTGAATATTTCGTAATAGCGCGGCCGGCAATCCGGATATCCCGAGCTGTCCGGTTCCACCGCTCCGATCATGATCCGCTCCGCGCCCAGCACCTCCGCCCATGACACCGCCATGGCCAGAAAATGCGCGTTGCGGAACGGCACATAGGTAATGGGTATGCCCTCGCTCAGCCCCTGCTCGGGCACCGCCAGGCGGGTGTCGGTCAAAGCCGAGCCGCCAATCTGCCGCAGCAGGTCCAGCCGCGCGGTCATCTTTCGTGCCGCCTGAAAATGCTCCGCCATCGCCTCAAAGGCCTGCCGCTCGCGGGCCTCGGTGCGCTGGCCGTAATCCACATGCAGAAATGCCGCGCCGCCCCTCCGCGCCGCCTCGGCCGCGCAGACGCAGCTATCCATGCCGCCGCTCAACAGTACCACCGTCTGAATCTCCGCATCTTTGGGCATCTGTTTTCATTATAATTTTGGCCATGCCTTCCCGTGATGGAATCTCCCGCCGCAGCTTTTTATTGCAGGGCCTGGCGCTGCCCGCGGTCCTGAACCCTCCGGAACTTCCCTCCGGCTCGCACCAGCCTCTCTACCCTGTCTGGCAAAAACTGGAACTCGCATTCCATGCTCGCCGTGATTACGCCAATCCCTATACCGATGCCACCGTATGGGTGGATCTCGAGGGCCCGGGTTTTCACCGCCGGGTCTATGGTTTCTGGGACGGCGGCTCGATCTTCCGGGTCCGTCTTTTGGCCACCGCCCCGGGCCTTTGGCGCTGGCGCAGCGGTTCGCACCCGCATGATCCCGGCCTGGCCGGGCAGCGCGGCAGTTTCCGAGCTCGCGCCTGGACTCCTGCGGAGCTGGCTGACAATCCTCTGCGCCGCGGCTATCCTCGCGCCACCGCCAATCGCCATGCTCTGGAATATCCCGACGGTACGCCTTTCTTCGCCCTCGGCGATACCTGGTGGGCCGCCGGCACCCACTGTTTCCCCTGGCATGACGATGACCGCCCCCGTCCCCTCGGCCCCCAGGCTGGTTTTAAGGATTACGTCCGCTTCCGCAAAGCCCAGGGCTA
>JAKATS010000401.1 GCA_021818645.1 Acidobacteriota bacterium
CTGGCCGATTCCGATGTTTTGCAGACCCGCGCCGGCCTGGCCCCGAGCGGAGTTTCCACCGCCATTGTCAGCGGCACCCTGGGCGGCAGCGCCAATCTGGGCGCCGGCGGAGCCAGCGGCGGGGGCGCCGGCGCCACCGGCGTGGGCATCAGCAGCGCCGGCGCCGGCGTGGGCGGCATCGTCGCCACCCCAATCGGCGGCGGCCCCGCCGTGCCCAGCCTGGACCCGATTTTTACCTCCACCCTCGAACTGAGCAATACCACCTCGCCGGAAACCAGCACCTTTCTCACCGGCACCAGTTCGCTCGATCAGCATTCCGGACTGGCTAATTTCAATGTCGCGAAAAGCTGGCTGTCCGGCACGCAGTTGACCGTCGGCTTTACCAACCAGCGCATCTCGACCAACAGCCTGACTTCTACGTTTAATCCTTATATCCAATCGGGCTTGAATGTGCAGCTCACCCAGCCTTTGCTCGAAGGTTTCGGCACTTCGGTCAATGGCCGTTTCGTCATGATCGCTAAAAACGATCGCCGCATTTCCAACCTGGCCTTCCGGGCGCAGGTGGAATCCACCGTCAACCAGATCGAAAATATCTACTGGGGCCTGGTCAGCGACTATAACGCTCTCAAGTATGCCAAGCGCGATCTTGCCCTGGCCCGGCAGACCCTGGCCGATAACCGCAAACAGGTCGAAATCGGCACCCTGGCCCCTATCTCGGTGACCCAGGCGCAGGCTCAGGTCGCCACCGCGGAGCAGACCCTGATCGCCGATCAGACCAACTATGAATACCAGCAGTTGATCATGAAAAATGCGGTCACCAAAAATATGAACAATGCCGCCCTGGCGACCGCGGCCGTGGTCCCCACCACCAAAATTCATATTCCCGCCACCGTCCGCCTGCGGCCGGTTCCGGAGCTGATCCGCGAAGCCATGAAATACCGCCCGGATTTGCAGGAGGCGCGCATCAATTTGGCCAATGACCAGATCAGTCTGCATGGCATCAAGAATGCCCTGCTGCCGCAGGTGAACCTGTTCGCCTCGTACTCGGCGACGGGCCTGGCCGGCAACCATTTTATTCCCTCCGCCTGTTTGGGCCCCAATCCGCCTTTTTCCTGTAACTTTATTAAAAGCGCCGCCATCCCCAGCAATCTGATGGGCGGTTATCCCCAGGATTTCAAAGGTCTGATCGCCGGCGATTATCCCAGCTATACCGCCGGATTCAATATCCAGATCCCCATCTTCAATCGTGCGGCGCAGGCACAGGCGGTGCGGGCACAACTGGAAATCCAGCAGAATCAGGTGCAATTGCAGCAAACCACCAACACCATCGCCCTCGAAGTGCGCAATGCCAGCTACGCCCTGCAGCAGGATCTTGCCGCTGTGCGGGCGGCGCGTGAATCGGTCCGCTATGACCGGCAGACGCTGGCTGCCGACCAGAAGCGTTTACAGCTTGGCGCCGCTACCATTCTCACCGTCAACACCGACGAAACCACGCTGGCCCAGGCGGAAAGCAATCTGGTGGGTAACATGGCGGCCTATCAAAGCGCTCACCTTACGCTGGAAGTCCTCACCGGGCGTCTGCTCGCGGATAACGATATTTCCGTAACGGACGCCATTCGCGGGCATGTGACTCGGCTGCCCAAGCTGCAGAATTAAATGGCCGGCGCAATGTCGGGCGCAGCAATGCGATGCTGATCGCTTCGTATATTCATTTCGCTGGGGTTTGGGTCTATGCCAGCTCAATCCAGACATTCATCTGCCCGGGTATTCCGCGGCCTCGCTTTCGATATTGAACGGCAGCGGTGGTCTCCTGCGCCGGGCCAGCCTCCGCTCCAGCGCGATGTCATCCGCCATGGCCCGTCGGCGGTGATCCTGGCCTTGGATAAGCAGCAGCAGCTGTTGCTGGTGCGGCAATACCGGGCCGCGGCGGGACAATTTCTCTGGGAACTGCCGGCCGGCACGGTGGAAGCGGGCGAAACTCCTCTCGCCTGCGCCCGGCGCGAACTGGCCGAAGAAACCGGTTATCGGGCCCGGCGCTGGCGGCGTTGGGCGCGATTTTTTCCCTCCCCGGGCATGCTGGACGAGGAAATGCACGCCTTTCTGGCGCTCGATCTCCATCCCGGTCCGGCCCGTCCGGAAGCCGATGAAGCCATCGTGACGCGCTGGTGGCCGCGGGAAAAATGGCAAACCGCGTTGCGCCAGGGCCGCATTCGCGACGGCAAAACTCTCGCCGCGCTGGCGCGCTGGCTGATGCATCCGTCGGGCGCATTCCCTACCCCCTGATTCTGGCTTCCTCGCTTCTTTTTTCGCTTATGGGCCAGAACCTTCCGTAAGACGCACCGGCCGAGTCGTTGCGGAGCTATACAAGATTGCAGGCCGAGAGACAGGGTTCCTGCTGGGTTCCGTGCGGTTCCAGTCAATGATGCTGGGCCACGGTTTTGCCATCGAGGCCGTACACTGGAACGGCGAAGCAAGAAAAGTGGCCCCGCCACTTTTCCACTTAATTGCTTAGTCTGCCCTTTAATTGCCCTATAGTTTATTTGCGCGGCCATGAATTCCGGTTCTCATCCATCGGTATTGCCCCAGTGTGTTGTGCTGGCCGGCGGCGGCACCGGCGGCCACCTGATGCCGGGTTTGGCGATCGCGGCGGAACTGCGGCGCCAGGGGGTGCCCCGCATCATTTTTGTGGGCACCGCGCGCGGCCTGGAAACGCGCCTGGTGCCCGAAGCCGGCTACGAGCTGCGGTTGATCGAAATCGGGGGCTTGAAACAGACCGGCTGGCGCCGTCAGTTGCGTACCTGGGCCCAGCTGCCGGGCGCAGTTCTGCATGCCCGGAGGATTTTGCGCGAAACCCGGGCCGAGTTGGTGCTGGGCATTGGCGGCTATGCCTCCGGCCCGGTGCTGGCGGCGGCGCACTATCTCCGGCTGCCCCTGGTGCTGTTGGAAATCAATGCCCAGCCCGGCCTCGCCAACCGCTGGGCGGCCCGGTGGGCCTCAGTCACCGCGCTGGCCTTTGCCGAGGCCGCGCCCATGTTTCCGCGCTCCGTCGTGACCGGCATTCCCGTGCGGCCGGAATTTTTTGCCCCCGCGCCGGAGGCAGCGGCCGAGCCCGAGGGTCTGCGCCTGCTATGTTTCGGCGGTGGCCAGGGCGCGCGCCCGCTCAATGAAGCCCTCCAGGACTGGCTGCGCCAGCCCGAATTATCATTGCCCTTCCAGGAAATCGTGCACCAGACGGGCGGGCTCGACTGGGACCGCGTCTGCCGCGCGTACTTAAAAATGCCGGGCCAGCATTTTTTATTGGAAAACAGCCTGACCTATCTCAGCCCCAACGGCTGGCAGGTCCGCGCCATGCCCTTCATTCATGCCATGGCGGAAGAGATGCGCAGCGCCAGTCTGGTGCTCTGCCGTTCCGGCGCCGGCACCCTGGCCGAGCTGGCGGCGCTGGGCAAGCCGGCTATTCTGGTGCCTTTCCCCGGCGCCGCCGACCAGCATCAGTTGCGCAATGCCCAGGCTTACGTCTCGGCCGGCGCCGCCCGCCTGCTGGAACAATCTAAACTGACCAGCCCGCGCCTGGATCAGGCGGTCAGGGAAATCGTCGGCGATACCCTGCTGCGTCAATCCATGCGGGAAGCGGCGCGGCGGCTGGCCCATCCTCAGGCCGCCCAGCGGATTACCGATTTGATGCTTCAGGCATTTTCCCGCGCCAAAAATCCGGCGGTTTCGCGTTAGTGTGGTAAAGGGCTGTTCGTTTTTATGTGGTTCGCCAAGGCGCTGAAAATTCATTTTGTCGGCATCGGCGGCATCGGCATGAGCGGCATCGCGGAAGTGCTGCTGGCCCTGGGCTGGCCGGTTTCCGGCTCCGATTTGAAGGCTTCGCCGGTCACCGAGCGGCTGATCCATCTGGGCGCGCGGATTCAGTACGGCCATGCCGCCAGTCATGTGGATGATGCGGAAGTCGTGGTCATTTCCAGCGCCGTCAGCGCCGCTAACCCGGAAGTCGTGGCGGCGCGGGCGCGCCATGTGCCGGTAATTCCCCGGGCGGAAATGCTGGCCGAGTTGATGCGGTTGAAATTCGGTATTGCCGTGGCCGGTATGCACGGCAAGACCACCACCACTTCGATGATCGCCACCGCGCTGGCTGCGGCGCAGCTCGATCCCACCGTGGTGGTGGGTGGCCGGCTCGACACCCTCGGCTCCAATGCCCGCCTGGGCGCTTCCCAATATCTGGTGGCCGAAGCCGATGAAAGCGACCGTTCCTTTCTGAAGCTCTCGCCGGTCATTGCCGTCATCACCAATCTCGACCGCGAACATCTCGACTGTTACAGCGGCATGGAAGATATTCAGTCCGCTTTTCAGGAATTCGCCAACCGGGTTCCCTTTTACGGCCTGGTGCTGCTGGGCGCCGATCAGCCCGCCGCGCGGGCGCTGCTGCCGCGGCTGCAGCGCCAGGTGCTGAGCTATGGCCTGCACGCGGAATCCGACCTGCGGCTGTGGGATCTGAGTCTGGAACCGGAACTGACCCGCTTTCGCCTAAGGCTCTCGCCGGCGGCGGCGCGCATTCTGGGCCGCGGTCCGGCGGCCTCGCTGGATTTGGGGGAATTTCAGCTGCGGGTGCCGGGCGCGCACAATGCCCATAACGCCACGGCGGCCGTGGCCGCGGGCCTGTTTCTGGGCCGGGATCTGGAAGTCCTGCGCTCGGCCCTGGCCCATTTTGCCGGCGTGGACCGGCGCTTTCAAATCAAGGGCGAGGCAGCGGGCGTCACCGTGATTGACGACTATGGCCATCATCCCGCTGAAATCGCGGCGACCCTGGCGGCGGCGCGCCAGAGATGCTACCGGCGTAGGCTGATGATTTTTCAGCCTCACCGCTATACCCGCACCTATCATCTGCTGGATGATTTCGCCCCCGCGCTGCGCGATCTCGACCGCGCGTTCATTCTGGATATTTATCCCGCCGGCGAGGAGCCGATTCCGGGCATCAATGCCAGCGCTCTGGTCGAACGGCTGCGCGCCGCGGGCATTGCCGCCGAGTACGTGCCCAGCGCCGCCGAAGCCATTACCCGCATGGCCGAACTGGCCCAGCCCGGCGATGCCATTCTGACCCAGGGTGCGGGCAATGTCAGCGGGCTGGGCGAGCAGCTATTGGTTGCCTTGCGCCGGCGCACCGGCGTTCGCCAGCCGGCTTCGCTTGGCATCGCCGGTTAGGACCGGATTCCAGCATGGCAGACAAGCCTCCCATTCGCCGCCGCGTTCAATCTTCACGGCCCGTGGACGCGGATTTCGACGACGCTGCGGATCCCGTCGAACCCTCATCGGACGCGTCAGACGCTGAACTGGATACCGCTTCCCCCTCCGCACCCGCACCTCGCTTTCGCCGTCTGCCCCGGCCGGTGCGGGTCCGGCAAAGCTGGCTTCGCCGGCATGGGCGTAAAACCGCCTGGATCTTGGGGATTGTGCTCGTCGTAGGTCTGGGCTTCGGCTCCCTGGTGCATTGGATTTACCACAGCCCGCGCTTTGCCCTGGACAGCCTGCGGCAGATCACGGTCCTGGGGGCGCAGCAGGTGACCCCGTCGCAGGTGCGCCAGGTTTTTGCCGCTGACCTGGGCCGCAATATTTTTTTTATCCCCCTGCGCCGCCGGTTGCAGGCGCTCGATCAGTTGCCCTGGGTAAAATCCGCGGCGCTGCTGCGGCTTTGGCCCAACCACCTCCAGGTCCGGCTGGTGGAGCGCCAGCCGGTGGCGCTGGCGCGGGTCGGACATGGCATGGAATACATTGATGCCGATGGCGTCCTCCTGCCCATCCCGGCTCATGCTGACTTCCAGGGTGCGGTTTTGAGCGGGCTGGCCGGCGTGGCCAGCGGCAACCCCGGCGATGCGGCCCGGCGCCGGCTTCAGGTCGCGGCATTTCTTCTGCTGCGCCAGGCGCTGCATCAGCAAAAATTGTCCACGGCGCAAGCCTTTGCTGAAATTGATGTCAGCGATCCGCGCAATTTGCGCGCCCTGGTCACCCCCGCCGCGGCCCATGGCCGCGCCCTGCTGCTCGATCTTGGCCGCCGCAATTTTGGCCGCCGTTATCGGTTGTTTCTCCAGCATGTGAACGGCTGGCTGGCCAGCTATCCGCTCTTGCAATCGGTGGACTTGCGCTATGACGGAGAAGCGATCCTGAACACCGGCACTGCCAACGCTGCCGTTTCCCGCTGACATGCGCCGCCAATCTCCAACCAGTTTCGCCGTCGTGGATCTCGGCACTGCGTCCAATAAAGTGCTGGTCACCGCGCTCAGCCAGGGACGGCTGCGCTATCGCGCGCATGCCGTGCAGCCCTCCGCCGGATTGAAAAAAGGGCTGGTCTTGAATGTAGCCACCGCGGCTGAAGCCCTGCGCCAGTTGATCGCGCAAGTGGAGGCCTCGAGCGGCCAGGCGATTGAAAAAATTGTGTTGAGTATTACCGGCAGCCACATCCGCGGCGTGGTGCGCCAGGCGGGCATGACCCTGCATTCCCGTTCGCGCGATATCACCGCCGATGATGTCCGCCGGGTGCTTGATCTGGCCCAGAATCAGCCCTGGCCCGAGGATTATTCGCTGCTCCATGTCGAGCAGCAGGAATTCGCCCTCGACCGTCAGGCCGGGGTGCATCAGTCCCCCATCGGCATGTCGGCCGGCCGCCTGGAAGCTCGGGTTTTTCACATTGGCGCCGGCGCCGGCGCCATGCAGAACCGGGTCACCACCGCGAATCATGCCGGCCTCGCGGTAGCCGAACTGGTATATACCCCGTTAGCCGCGGCCGAGGCCTGTTTGCGCCATGAGGAGCGGGAAATGGGCGTGGCGCTGGTGGATATCGGCGCCGGCTGCACCAGCCTGATCATCTATGCGCATCAGGCGCCCCAGCATGTCGGCGTCATTCCCATCGGCGGAGATCACTTTACCAACGATCTGGCCATCAGCTTTCATACCCCGCCGGCCGATGCCGAACGCATCAAGCGCGCCTTCGGCGTGGTGGATGAAGCCTCCGCCGGCGGCCGCACCCAGATTGAATTCCCCGGCGTGGGCAAACATGCGCAATCCACACTTTCGCATCGCGACCTCTGCGAATGCCTGCGATCCCGCGCCGCGGAATTGCTGCGGCTGCTGGAAAACGAACTGGAAAAAAGCGGCTGGCGCCACCATCTCGGCGCCGGCATCGTGCTGACCGGCGGGGGAGCCCGGCTGGGCGGATTGCTCGAGTTGGCCCAGGCCGGCCTGCGGTTGCCGGTGCGGCTGGGCATTCCGGCCTTGATCGAAGGCGCGCCCGACGAATTGGCGGCGCCGGAATTCGCATTCTTAACCGGAGCCACTTTTCGCTCCCACAGCTTTCATGTCCGCCAGCCCGCTCCGCCCAGCCGCTGGCAGCGGTTCTTGCAGAAACTCGACTCCCTGGATTAGCTTTCCGCCCTGCGCCCCGCCCGATTGGCCAAGCGTTTGAAATGCATGTAGTTAGACCGGCTGGCGCGGGCTTTTTCCCGTCCTCCGTTCGCCCGAATCTCATAACCTCTGAAGGTGGAATTCCCGCCGTTTAATGCAGGGCGATTGCCCTGCTCCCGCGCCGGGTTCAGGCTGGAATGGAAGGAGACTCTATGCAACGCCCGATCAAGTACCTGGAGTTGGGATTGACCAAGGCCGCCGGCCTGGCCTTCAACACCATTCAGCTG